>CAKVCR010000023.1 GCA_934725835.1 uncultured Odoribacter sp. | reverse complement strand
CTTTGCGAGTGTAGCAGACAAATCCAGCCGTTGAATCATGCACTTTCATGCCGGTAATCATTCGTACATATTTTGAGGCAAAATATGATAGCAATACGCGGCTCATAGGCCAATTGACAACATTTACACCGGTTATATACCGTGACCCGACAGACAAATCTGCACCCTCTACACATGCTTCATAAAGGCGTACCAAATCGTGAGGATTGTGAGAGAAGTCGGCATCCATCTCAAAAATGTATTCGTATCCATGCTCCAATGCCCATTTAAATCCGGTAATGTATGCTGTCCCTAAGCCCAGTTTGCCTTTTCGTTCCACCATGTAAAGGTGTTCGAACTCTTGTTGCAGTTTCTTGACTATGGTTGCTGTTCCATCCGGAGAATTATCTTCTATAATCAGAATATGGAATTCCGGTTTTAAGGAAAAAACACAACGAACAATGTTTTCGATGTTTTCTTTTTCGTTGTATGTGGGTATGATGACTAATCTGTTATTCACTGTTTCAAATGATTAGAGACATTCTACAATTCGTTCCAAGCGGTTCCCGCGAGAGCCTTTGATGAAAATGAATGATTCCGTTAATGGATTTGTACGGAGCATTTCCATAAGGGATTCTGTTGTGGGAAACCAGGTGATAAAATTACGCTTCTCATTGCAATGTTCAAAATTATTTCCTACGAGAAATATTTTTTCGAAATCACCCTGCAAAGATAAATTTACCAAGTCTTCATGAGCCTTTGCACTTAAAGTGCCTAATTCGCGCATCTCGCCGAGAATGAGCACTTTGTGTGCTCCTGGCATTTCGCGAAAGTTGTTCACCGATACTTGCATACTGCTGGGATTTGCATTATAGGCATCCAAGATGATGGTGTTGTGTTCACTTTTGATTAGTTGTGAACGTAAGTTTGAGGGTTGATAGGCTTCTATTGCCTCTTGTATTTTCAAGGGGTCAACTCCGAAATGAGTGCCTACAGCTGAAGCTGCCATGGCATTGTCAAAGTTATAACCTCCCACGAGGTGTGTCTTGATATAAAGTTGTCCTTTCGGGGTAATGATGGAATAAACGAGATAAGGAACTGTTTGTTTTATTTCTCCATCCAGCAAGATCCCTTGGACTCCATAGGTACCTCGGTCATGTCCTGTGCTCAATTGCATGAGTAAATTGTCGGAAGCACTGACAAATACTTTGCCTTTTTTAGCAAAAACATGTTCGTAAAGTGCTTTTTTGGTAGCAATGATATTTTCATAGCTGCCAAATCCTTCAAGGTGTGCATAACCTATATTTGTGATAAGACCAAAATCCGGATCAGCAATGGCGCATAAGTCACGAATCTCCCCGGGGTGGTTAGCTCCCATTTCTACAATGCCGAATTCTGTTGTTTCATCCATGCTAAGCAAGGTCAAAGGTACACCGATATGATTGTTGAAATTACCTTGTGTAGCAAATGTTCGATACTTTTTAGATAGTACAGCGTGGCAAAGTTCTTTGGTCGTTGTCTTGCCATTGGTCCCTGTGATGCCTAAAATAGGTAGACCAAGTCGTTTACGGTGGTAGTGTGCCAAGTCTTGAAGACATTTTAAAGCATCCTTGACCAGTATACATTTTTCTCCCTTATAAATGGGATTATCAATAATTGCGGCTACTGCTCCTTGTTTGATAGCCGTTGAAGCATATTGGTTACCATCGAAATTCTCTCCTTTCAGAGCAATGAAAATGTCTCCGGGTATAATTTTTCGCGAGTCTGTTTCTACGCGGTGTCCACGGACGAATTGTTCGTATATTTCAGCAATATTTTCTGTCATGATATATGATGGGAATTCTTTTGTTTAAGGTAGAATTTCCATCACAAATTTAGGTGAATTTCTTGAAAAGTACTTTCTTACGGGAGGATATTATTGGGAAAAAGTTTTTATTTTTGAATCTTGAATGTATTGTAATAGACAAATTATAACATGAGAATTAAAACAGGAATTGGAATTGATGTCCATCGTCTCGAAGAGGGATTGGACTTTTGGTTGGGAGGCATTAAAATAGAACATTCCAAGGGATGCGTTGCTCATTCCGATGGTGATGTGTTGATTCATGCCATCTGTGACGCTTTGTTGGGGGCTGCCGGATTAGGTGATATTGGTTTGCATTTTCCAGACACGTGCCCTGCGTATAAGGGTATTGATAGCAAGTTGTTATTACAGAAGACAAAAGAATTGATTGAAAACAAGGGGTTTGCAATTAGTAATATAGATGCTGTTATCTGTTTGCAATGTCCTAAAATTCGCCCTTATATTGATGATATGCGTAAATGTCTTGCAGAAATCCTGGAGATGAATGTTGAGGATATGTCTGTCAAAGCAACAACGACAGAACGTTTGGGTTTTGAAGGACGAGAGGAAGGTGTGTCTGCGTATGCGACAGTCTTGATTTATAAATTGTAAGAATATAAATAAAAAGTGGCTGTCAACGCATCGACAGCCACTCCTATATAATTAGTACATATAGTCCCAAACAGGTAATTGTATCGGTTTCCCTTTTAATGCTTCGATAGCTTTCTCGCTCAGATATGCTTTGCGAATTACGATGCGGAACATATATTCATCAAACCATTTGTCTGTAAAGGTCAAATAGCCATTGTGTCCATTATCGGCACCCCAGCTGTTTTCAAACTCCCATTTTACAGGTCTGTCATTCACATCAGTATCGCAGCCTACTAAAGTCATAGCATGTGCAGAACCGCTTTGGCGAGTGAGGATACGTGCTTTTTTATCCATATGCAGTTTCACGCCTAACAATGATTCGTAATCGTACATTTCCGGATCAAGAATACCGTCTTCTCGGTTGAATTGTTTGCCTACGTCGCATGAGGCATACATCGGTTCGTTGTTTTTAATGGAAGCCAAAGCGGCAGCTTTGATGTCTTCGTTTGGTAAGTTCAGATAAATCCAATTGACACCCTCTTGAGTGTTGCGATAATTCTGTATTTCATATACTTTATAATATTCGCGGGTGGGGTCGTTCATAATCATGATGTAGTTTTCCGGAGTATAGTCTGCCGGTGTGATTTCATCGTAGAACTGTTTCGGAGTATAGTTGGCTAATTCTTTGATTTCGCCGCTTTGAGTTTTGTATCTCCATGTAAATTCATGTGGCGGTTCACCCAAACAAAGCGCAAGGATACGATATACATCTTTCAGTACGTTTTTCTTTTCAATGCGCAAGTCTTTTGCTTTTTTGCCTCCGGTAGCCATTTCTCGGAGCGTGTAACCACCGAGACGTAATTTTTCATTTACGAGACTAAGCAATTGTGCTGTATTGTTGGAGTGTGCAGTTTCCGGCATCACTTCTTGTGGTACTACGCCATATTTTTTAGCAGCATTATAATAAAGATTCCATACTCCGCCGTCTCCTACAGGATTCTTGAAATATTCAACTACGGCACGGTCATCCATTGATTTGTCAGTAGTTGCAATGATATTTTCTAGGAACAGATTGGCTTTTTCAAAGATGTCCCAGAAATAGAGATAATTGTGAGAAAAGTCGAATGCATTAAGTTCATATTTTTTCATCACCTGTGGACGCAGTACATTCATGGAAGTAAACATCCAGCAACGGCCAGAACTCAGCTGGTTTGTGATTCCCTTTACATCTGCACGATATTTAAAATAGTGGTCAATTTTCCCTTGTAAATCACGGTTTAGTGCATTCTGGCGGATATTTTTATCCACAGTCAGAATATTCTGAATAGCTTTAGTAGATGCGTCTTTTTTGAAACTTGCTTGAATCTCCTGCAAATCTTTGTCTGTAATACTTTGGGCAAATACCCCAGAGCATGCAAGCAGTAAACTTGTAGCGATTAATGTTCTTTTCATTAAAATGGATTTTATTGTTATTGATATTTATAAATGTATCACTTCGTCATATGCTGCCGCTGCTGCTTCCATAACAGCTTCGCTCATTGTTGGATGCGGATGTACTGTTTTGATAAGATCATGTGCTGTTAGACCCTTTTGTCTGACAACTACAAGCTCGGCAATCATTTCTGTAACATTAGCTCCCACCATGTGTGCCCCTAAGATAGTTCCATCCTGTGCATTGAAAATCAGTTTGATAAATCCGTCGTTAGCTCCTGCAGAACTTGCTTTCCCCGAAGCAGTGAACGGGAATTTTCCGATTTTCAGTTCATAACCGGCTTCTTGTGCCTTAGTTTCAGAAAGTCCGACAGATGCAACCTCCGGTGTTGTGTATGTACAGCCAGGAATGTTGTCATAGCGGATAGGTTCCGGGGTCATTCCGGCTATTTTTTCTACACAACAGATAGCTTCTGCTGAAGCGACGTGTGCTAATGCCGGACCGTGTACGATGTCTCCGATTGCATATATGCCTTCAATGTTGGTGCGGTAGTAATCATCCACTTTTATTTTGCCGCGCTCCATTTCAATACCCAACTCTTCGAGACCGATGTTTTCAACATTGGGTGCAATGCCCACTGCAGACAATACCATTTCAGCTTCATGTACTTCTATGTCTCCTTTTTTGTTTCGGATGTTAACTTTTAGCAATTCGCCTGTGGTATCAATGCTTTCAACGGTGGATTTTACCATAACATTGATTCCGGCTTTCTTGAATGAACGTCCCACCTGCTTGGAGACTTCTTCATCTTCCACCGGTAGAATATTTGGCATAAATTCAACTAAGGTCACCTTTGTTCCCATAGAGTTGTAAAACCATGCTAATTCTGAACCGATAGCACCGGAGCCTACGACCAGTAATGATGCTGGGCAATGGTCTAAAGTCAAGGCTTCCCGGTAGCCGATGATGCGTTTCCCGTCCTGAGGGATTGCAGGAAGTACCCGAGAACGGGCTCCTGTTGCCAAGATAATATGCTTTGCAGCATACAATGTTTTTTCGCCTTCTGCGTTAGTCACTTCAACTTGTTTGTCGGCAGTTAGTTTTCCGGTACCTGCAATGACTGTAATATTGTTTTTCTTAAAAAGATATTGAATGCCTTTACTCATTTTATCGGCTACTCCCCGACTGCGGGCAATAATGGCTGCAAAGTCAGGCTCTGCATTTTCAATTTTGATGCCGTAGGATTCAGCATGACGAGCATAGTCAAGAACTTGAGCAGATTTCAAAAGTGACTTTGTAGGAATACATCCCCAATTCAGACAGATTCCTCCTTGTTCTGCACGTTCTACTACTGCAACATTAAATCCCAGTTGGGCTCCACGGATAGCAGCGACATATCCGCCGGGTCCGCTACCGATAACAATTAAATCGTAATTCATATTTTTTGTTGGTATTTGTTATAACTGTTTGTATTGCTTTCAACGCTCACTAGCGCGAGAGCAAAAATATAAATAACTGCTCATTTTTTCAAACGTTTTCATAAAAAGAGTTCTTCTCTTTATGAGGCAGAATGTTTTATGCGAGCCCATCCCCAGCAGAGTATAAAGAGAAACAGGAAGCAGACAACAATCGTAGCTCCCGTTGGTGTTTGGAGTGAGGCTGCAATAAATAGTCCTGCTACAGAACCTACCATGCTGATGAGTGAAGAGGCAACAAGTTGCTGACTGAAGTTCTTATAGAACAGTCCTGCAATTGCTTGCGGGATAGTCAGGTAGGATATGATTAATATGATTCCTGCCAGTTTAAGGCAAACGACAATGCAAAGAGCAATAATAATCGTGATGGCAATGTCGAGGATGTTTACATGCACATGATGAGTTTTGCTATATTCTTTATCAAAGGCGATATAAAACAGGGGACGGTAGAAGTAAGCAAAAAACAAGACAACTGTGAGGCTGAGTATACTTGTAAGGACAATTTGACCGGTTGTTACAGTTAAGATATTTCCGAAAAGGTAAGATATAAGATTGGGTGCATATCCTGGAGTTAGGTAAATAAATAGGATTCCGATAGCCATTCCTGCCGACCAGAAGATGCCAATGAGTGAATCCTCTCTGAATTTTTTGTTTTCTCCCAAGAAAAGAATACCTAAAGCTGCCAATTGTGCAAAAACGGCTGCACCAATCATGGGCGAAAGTCCTAAATAGTAGGAGAGACCCAAACCTCCAAAAGAGGCATGTGTAATGCCTCCGCTGATAAACACCATACGTTTGGCTACAATATAGGTACCGACAAGACCACAGCAGATACTGATAAGTATTGTGCTGATAAGTGCATTTTGAAAGAAATCATATTTTAATAGTTCAAACATAGATTGTTTTGTTTGCAGTTTTTTTCTGGATGATTTGATAATACCCGGTGTGGCACGTGTCCGTGTGTGATAAGTTCTATTGGGCAATTATAAGATTGAAGTTGCTCCGGTGTAATCAGATTGGAGTGATGGTAATGCAATCCTCTGTTTACACAGGCGATGGTCTTCACATACGAACAGATTGTTCCCAAGTCGTGAGAGACCATTACGATACTCATGTTTTTATTTAATTCCTGAAGAATGGGATAAAATTCTTTTTCAAAATTACTGTCCACATAAGTCGTAGGTTCGTCTAATATCAGGACTTTCGGTGATGAGATAATAGCCCTGCAGAGCAACACACGTTGTATCTGTCCGCCGGAGAGATTCCCTATAGGTGTTTTTTTGTATGCACCCATTGCATATTTGTCCAGTAGATAATAGGCTTTCTCCCGATCTTGCTTTGTATATGAATGGAAAAGTCCTTTATTCGACATGAGTCCTGACATCACAACTTCTGTCACGCTGATTGGAAAGCGTTGGTCGAAACGGTTTGTCTGAGGTAAATAGCCGAAAAGATTCTGCATGGGAGTATGATAGATGATTTCTCCTGCAGATGGTTTAATCAGACCTAATATTACTTTTAAAAGAGTTGTTTTTCCGCCACCATTAGGACCGATAATACCCATAAAATCACCTTCATTGATGCAGAGGGATACATGTTGCAACACCGTTTGATAATCATATCCCGCTGATATGTCTTTCAATTCGAGAATGGGCTTCATAATTTCTCCTGTAAAACATTTATGAGTTTGTTGATTTCCTCTGTCCAATTTTCAGCCAATGGGTCAATGGAAATCACTTCGCCTTCAATTTCCTTTGCGACAGCCAAGGCATTGTTCTTGTCAAATTGGCTTTGTATGAATATGATATGTATGTCCTTTTCCTTGGCTAAGTCAATGATGTGCTTTAAATGTGCAGGATTGGGTTCTTTCCCTTCATTTTCGATGGCAATCTGCTCCAGACCATAATCTGCTGCAAAATAGGTCAAGGCAGGATGATAGATGAGGAACATACGACCGTGTTTTTCTCTTAAATTATTGTCGGCTTTCTTTTTTACAGTTTCAATCTCTTGGCAAAGAGATTTGTATCCTTTTTCAAAGTTGTCTTTTTGTGTCGGATACTGTTCTGTCAATGCCGTGAATATCTGTTGTGCCATTTGTGCCGCATATTGTGGAGACAACCAGATGTGCGGGTCTACCCCGATATGTCCGTGTCCATCGTGGTGTTGATGGCCGCAGCTGCCGTTGAGCAATTGAATGCCTTCTGAATGATTTACGATGCGAATATCGTTTCGTTTGTTCAGTACAGGATAAAGATGGGTAACTTCAAAGGGCAGATAGCCGATGGTGAAGCAAATGTTGCTGTCGTATAATTTCTTCAGCTGCTCTGTGCTAAGGTCGCAGGTCTCGGGACTCATCCCGGGAGGAATCATGACGTTTACTTGTAGGTAGTCTCCTGCTATTTTTTCGACAAAGTATTTCTGTGGCAGGATACTTACACTGACGATTTGTTTGTTCCCGCTTCCCCCTTTGCATGCTTGTAGGCTCAATATAAGGCACAGTAAGCCGATTATTGTGTATAGCTGTTTGTTGTTCATAGCTTTGTTTGTTTGTGCTTATTATTTAAAGCGAGTAAAGATAACACGAATCGGCGAGAATCCATTGCTTATATAAAGAAAAACCCGGAAAAATCTTCCGGGCTTTTCTTTAAAGGTTTGTATTTTATTTCACCTGTTCCAACAGACTCTTCACTGCTGCTTCAATCTGAAGGTCGCGACCTTCAATGGCGCTTGCCGGGTCGTTGGCAACTTTGATATCAGGTTCCAATTGCATGTTTTCCAGAATACGTCCCTGGTTATCTTTCATGCCCACCTGCGGAATACCGAATACCACGCCATCCATCATGGTTTCCCACCAAACGGCAGTCATGGTTCCCGGTACCGGCATACCGATTAATTTGCCTAATCCCAATTCTTTGTATGCCCATGGGAAACCGTGTGCATTACTGTAGTTGCCTTCGCACACCAGGACTGCTGAGGGTTTTGTCCATTGTGCAAACGGGTCGATACCGATGAATTGACCGCGTGGTACAAACTCTGCAAATTTTTTGCCGCCCAACAGATGGAGTAAGTCTTCGTGCAACCATCCTCCGCCATTGAAACGGGTGTCGATGATGATGGCTTTCCGGTTGCGGTAGCGACCTAACAGTTCTGAGTATGTCTTGCGGAAGCTTGGACTATCCATGCCTTTCACGTGGATATAACCGATTTGACCGTTTGACAGTTTGTCCACCATATCCTGGCGTTGTTTAATCCAACGCTGGTAGAGCAGTTCGTTTAACACCTGTGCATTGATAGGCTTGATATACTCGTCCCATTCTTTCTTGCTCTGCGGGTCGTAGATAGTGACCATTGTGCGTTTGCCGGCTTTGCCTTCCAGTAGCGGGAAATAGTCTTCGCCTTTTTTGATTGCCTGATTGTCTATTTTGCGGATAATCATGCCGGCTTTCACCTTGTTGCCGGTGATGTCAAGCGGACCGCGTGCAATCACTTCGCTGATTTTGAGCCCGTCTTTGTCGTATGTCGTGTCATAGAATGCTCCGAGATTGGCTGTTGCCGCACGTTTAGGGCGTGCTCCGTACCGTGCTCCTGTATGTGATGCATTCAACTCTCCTAACATTTCACCAAGCAGTTCGGCGAAATCATAATCGTTGTTGATGTGCGGCAGGAAGCGTTCATAGGCTTTTTTGTAGAGCGGCCAATCTACGCCTTCAAAACTTGCATCATAGAACTTATCGCTCACCTGTTGCCATACATGATTGAACAGGCTGGCACGTTCTTCTGCCGGTTTCCATTCGAAATCTGCTTTATAACTCATCGGTTTCAGTTGTCCGTTACCTTGGTTAATCGTGAACACCTGACCGTTTGACAGCAAATAGAGAGTTCTGCCGTCCTGAGAGAGTTCAAGAGCGCCATTACGTCCGATTTTCGATAAAATCCGAGTGCTGTGATTCTCGAAATCATGTACCCACAAGTCGTATCCACCTTCAAATGCTGCCAGATAGTAAAGCTTGTTCCCGTCGGGAGTCAGCACTGCGTCGCCCAATCTTGACGAATTGATGGTCATGCGAACCATGCGCTCTTCCAGATTTTCAAGGTCCAGTTTCAACTCTGGGATAGAGGATGCCTTGTCGCCCTGTTTCTTGGGAGCGTTATTGGCAGGTGCTGCATCGGCATTGCCTTTTTTGTCAACCTTCTTATTCTCTTTTGCGTTATTCTTCTTATCCTCCTTTTTCTTGTTCTTGGCTGATTCTGCGGCTTTTTCTGCTGCCTCTTTTTGAGCTTCCTGATATTTGAGCTCCTTATTGAATGCACGCTCTTCCTTGCTCATGGTGAAATAGTCATAAGCCTCTTTATCCAAGAACAAGCCATAGATGTCGCCCTGTGCGCCCCAACTGCCGTGGCTGCGTAGTCCCTGGCGGTCAGTATACCAGATAATAGCCTTGCCGCCCATCATCCATTTAGGATTGGAATCGCTGTATCCGCTGTTAGTGAGATTGTGGATTTCTCCTTTCCCGTCAGCTTTCACTAAAGCAATATCAGGGTGTTGCCAACCGCCTTCTTCGAAATATTGAGCCAGAATCCAACGTCCGTCTGGAGACCATTCAAACGACTGGTCGCCGTCCTGATAGGAATAGTTGTATTTTGCCGGCAATACGACTCTTACTTTTTTGCTTTTCAGGTTCATCACTCTGATTTCCGTTCTGTTGGCCAGATAAGCAATCTCTTTCCCGTCCGGTGAGAATGCCGGTTGGAAGCATGCCTCTTTGCCTTTCGTGAGTTGTGTCTCTTCAATTTCACGGGCATAGGTGAAAGAGTTGTCTTCGCTGTATTTGATGCTGGACATATAGATATTCCACTGTCCGTCGCGTTCTGAAGCGTAGACGATGGAGCGTCCGTCCGGAGAGAAGTTGATGTTGCGTTCGCAGGCTGCCGTATTCGTGATGCGGCGGGTAGTACCGAATTCTGCATTGGCGACAAAAACATCGCCGCGGATGACAAAAGCGAATTCCACACCGTGCGGTTCCATTGTCACTTCGCTGGCGCCATCGCTCCAGCTCATTTTATTCACGGCAGGAATCTGATTGTCCATGACAATGTTGATTGCCACTTTCTTGGGCTGTTGTTTCGGGCTCTTGGTGTATATCTCTCCATCGTAGAAGAAACAAAGTACATCGTCATTCGAGCGGCTTAGAAAACGTACCGGATGCTTGGTGAACTTTGTAACCTGCTTGATGTCCTGTGTGTTGTCCAAGGTCATGCGGCATACGTTAAAGCTGCCGAAACGCTCGCTTAGGAAATAGACCGTGTTGCCGTCTGCTGCCAGCACCGGATTGCGGTCTTCCACCTGTTTGTCCGTCAGGTTTTTGTATTCATTTGTCTTGAAGTCATAGCTCCAGATATCGCGGCATACGGATGAGGTGTGATGTTTTCTCCATTCGTCCTCATATCCTTTCTGGTCGTGGTATAGGATTTTGTTGCCGTCTTTAGTATAGCATACGTCAAATGCGCTGAATGGTAACACCAATTCAGGGCGTCCGCCTTCCACCGACACGGAATATGTCTGTCCTGTGGAAGAGGGGAATTGGCCGAAATCCTTCTCCGGCAAGATAGATGCATTGAAAATAACGTGTTTGCCGTCCGGTGTGAAAGTTGTCGGCACAGCTCTTCCCGAGAAGGTTGTCAACCGGGTCGGTGTTCCGCCGGTAACCGGCACGATATAAAGATCCATACCACCGTCACGTCCTGAAGTGAAGGCAATGGTCTTGCTGTCCGGCGACCATACCGGATGATAGTCATACGCAGTGTGGGTGGTGAGCTGGGTTGCACGTCCGCCCTGTGCATCTACTAAGAAAATGTCCCCCTTGTAGCAGAATGCGATGGTCTTCCCGTCCGGCGAGATGGAGGGGTAGCGCATCCAAAGAGGATTCTCCTGGGCAAACAGGCCGGTAGAAACCGACAGACATGCCCATACCAGAAATAGTTTGATTAAATTCATTTTATTACGTTTAGTTTATGAAATTTCGTGCACTAAAGGTACTCATTTCGTTGCGATATGTTGAAAAACAATAATAGTTTAACGAAAAATTGAGTAAAAAGAAGACGCCTTTTCTATTTTTTAAGAAAAGGCGTCTCCCGATATATTGCCCGTTCCGGTACTACTTCTTGTATTTTCCTAAGTTGTCAGGATTGAAGCTGTTGATAAAGTTGGCATGTGCAGCCACCTTGGATTCTCCGTAGTGGATGAAAATCTCTGCCGACTTCAGATACTTCTCGCATCTCTGGGCATCTGCCAGCAACAGATAACCGATGATGGTGTATCCTGCAATCTCTACCAGACGGCGTGCATGGAAATCAGTATACTCACTGTTGCCTGCAGCATTTACAGTAGCCGTTGCTGCCTCCAGTTGTGCAGTCATGGCTTTCAGTTTGTCACGCAGATATTCGTGTTCCGGTGCAATGGCTGCTTTCTCATACACTTCGCGGATATGCTTGGCATACTGTCCGGTGGTGACGCCACGGATAGCTGCTACAACCTGCAATTGCGATGTACCCTCGTAGATATTGGTGATACGTGCATCGCGGACATAACGCTGGATAGGATAGTCTTTCATGAAACCCGAACCGCCGTGTATCTGCAATGAATCATAAGTGATTTCATTGGCATATTCGCTGGCGAACAGTTTCTGGAGCGGAGTATAGATATCTGCCAGTTTCTGGTACTCCTTCATCTCGTTGCGTTCTTCCTTGTCTAATGCTCTCTCCTTGGAGATATGGTAGTATGTCTTGTACATATCCACAAAGCGGGCTGTTTCGTACAATACAGAGCGGATACCGTGCAGTTTGGCTTCCATGTGCGCCAGCATTTCATATACTGCAGGGAACTCAATGATAGCTTTGCCGAACTGCTTGCGTTCCTGGGCATATTTCAGACCCTCGCGGTATGCGGCTTCTGCGATACCCACCGATTGTCCGCCGATACCCAGACGGGCGGCGTTCATCAGCGCCATAACGTATTTGATTAATCCCATCTTGCGCTCGCCGACTAATTCTGCCGGTGCGTTCTTGAATACCAATTCGCAGGTTGGCGAACCTTTGATACCCAATTTGTTCTCAATGCGGCGCACTGTCACGGCATCGTTGTTGCGGTCATAGATAAACATAGACAATCCGCGTCCGTCGTTGGTGCCCTCTTCCGAGCGTGCCAATACCAGTGAGATATGTCCGTCTCCGTTGGTAATGAAGCGTTTCACACCGTTCAGATACCACTGTCCGTCAGCCTCATTGTAGGTGGCCTTCAGTTGCACAGCCTGCAAGTCGGAACCCGCATCCGGTTCTGTCAATGCCATTGCACAGGTTTCGCCTGCACATACGCGCGGCAGATATTTTGCTTTCTGCTCCTCGCTGGCAAATTCATTGATAGTTTCAGCACAGTCTTGCAAACCCCAGATGTTCTGCAATCCTGCATCCGCACGGGATACAATCTCGGCAGCCATGATAAACGGGGTAATCGGGAAGTTCAGCCCGTTATATTTACGGGGCAGTGAAATACCGTTCAAGCCGGCTTGGTTGATGATGTCGATATTCTGTTGGGTGCCCGCAGCGTATTTTACGTGCCCGTCAACCACCTGAGGACCTTCGGCATCCACCGACTCTGCGTTCACGGCAATCACGTCGCCGCAGATTTCTCCTACAATTTCCAACACCTTGTCATAATTGTCAATTGCGTCTTCAAAATCGCGCGGTGCTCCTTCATATTGTTGTGCTTCCGTATAGTTGCGTTCTTTCAAGGCAACAATCTTCTCCATCAGCGAATGACCGAGATGGAATTTTATATCTTCGTTATCAGTATAAAAATTAGCCATAGTTCAAGTGTTGATTACTTACTGTTTTTCTTATAATACTGTATCATCTTCGGAATCACTACATTCAAATCGCCGGTGATGACGTAGTCTGCAAATTTGTTGATGGGGGCATTGCTGTCAGTGTTGATGGCGATGACCATTGCTGATTCCTCCATTCCTGCAGTGTGCTGAATCTGGCCTGAAATACCGCAAGCGATATACAGCTTCGGGCGTACTGTCGTACCGGTCTGTCCGATCTGGCGTTCATGTTCGCAGAATCCGGCATCTACCGCTGCACGGGAAGCTCCCACTTCGCCGCCCAATACGTCTGCCAGTTCATGCAGTAGCTGGAAGTTCTCTTTTGAGCCTACGCCGTATCCGCCGGCAACGATTATCGGAGCTGCTTTCAAGTTTACCTTGGATTTCTCCATGTGGCGCTCGATTACGTGCACGATGAAATCTTCCGGAGCGGTGAATTTGTTTACGTCGATGGCTTTCACTTCGCCCTGGTGGTTGGCATCGAAAATCTCTTTTTTCATTACGCCCTCACGCACTGTCGCCATCTGCGGACGGCATTCCGGGTTCACGATTGTAGCGACAATGTTACCGCCGAATGCCGGACGGATCTGATACAGCAGATTGTTATATACTTTCTCGTTTTTCTTGTCTTCATAATCTCCGATTTCCAGACTGGTACAGTCGGCTGTCAGACCGCTGTGCAGGGCGGAAGATACGCGGGGACCTAAGTCGCGGCCGATGCTGGAGGCTCCCATAAATGCAATCTGCGGATGCTCCTGTTTGAACAGGTTCACTAAGATAGAGGCATGGGGCAGGGTGGTGTACGGATACAGGCGTTTGTCATCGCCTACCCATAAAACGTCCACTCCGTAAGGGAACACCTGTTTCTCAACGCCTTTCAAATCGCTGCCCAAAACGACAGCTTCCAGTTTTACACCCAGTTCGGTGGCAAGGGTACGACCTTTGGTCAGCAATTCCAGGCTCACATCGGCAACGATTCCCTCTTCTATTTCGCAATATACAAATACACTATTCATATTATCCTATTGTGTGGTTGATAATCAATTCTTTCATCATGGCATCGATGGCCTCGTCGCCCGGTTCCAGCACTTTTGCTTCCTTAGCCTGGAAAACAACATTCTCAATGTTCTTCACTTTGGTCGGCGAACCGCTCAAACCCAGCTCCTGCGGGTCGCAGGTGATGTCGTTTACGCTCCATTCTGTGATTTTCAGATAGGGACGTTCGTTCAGCAGCGACATATAGTCCTCGTCCACGTCTTGCAATTCCTGTGCAGCCTTGGCATATTTGTATTTCATCACGCGGCGTGCGTTGCGCGGACGGCAGGGTGCTGCAGAACCGTTTACGGTCACCACGCAGGGCACCGGACATTCCACTACTTCAATCCCTCTTTCCAGACGGCGTTTGATGGTCATTTTGCTGTCTGTGCATTCCAATATCTCCTCTGCATACGTCACTTGGGGCAATCCCAGCTTTTCAGCCACCTGCGGCCCCACCTGTGCGGTATCTCCGTCGATTGCCTGGCGTCCGCATATCAGCAGGTCGGCATTCAGGTTGCGCAGGGCACAAGCCAATGCATAGGACGTTGCCAAGGTGTCCGAACCGGCAAAAGCACGGTCTGACAATAAATAACCGCCGTCAGCTCCGCGGAACATCGCTTCGCGGATTACTTCTGCGGCACGTCCCGGACCCATGGTCAGAATGTGTACCGTGGTGCCTTCAATCTTATCTTTTAATCTCAATGCCTGTTCAAGAGCATTCAAGTCTTCAGGGTTAAAAATAGCAGGCAGTGCTGCTCTGTTTACAGTTCCGTCAGCTTTCATCGCATCTTTCCCCACGTTTCTTGTGTCGGGAACTTGCTTGGCGAGAACGACAATTTTCAGTCCTTTCATGTGTTATAATATTAAATTACAATAAGCAATTTTTAATTGCGCTTCAAAGAGGTAAAGGTACTACAAATAAATAAAAAAACAAGTATTCATTGAAAAATCGAATACTTGTTTTATGCTAATTGTGTGATGTTCTGCTTCTTATGGAATCTTTTGTCTTTATTTGCCTTCGAAGGTCGTGTACGAATATTTATAATCATCGCCGTCGATGGTCTCGACATCGATAGTTCCGTCCTCATTCAACTTATATTGTATGTCAAAATCCTCCTTAGTTACTCCCTCTTTATTGACTGCTTTGTAACGAGTGGGGAATTGGGCACTTGCTTTGCCGAGCAAACCTATTTGCATTAGAAGATCTAAGCCACCATAATCGAAGTAACTTTGCGCCCGAAGATTCTGACCGAGCTTGTTCGGCTCGTTTCCGTATGTGAAGTGGTATGTTTTGTTGGATTCAAATTCTGTCACTCCGTTAGATGTTGCTTTTTCTTCCTTGGCAATGTATACCAGATTGTTGTTCTCCCAGCTAAAGGAGATTGTTATCTCGGTTTTTTCTTCGCCTGATGTTTTTTTTGTCAAGACATGTGCATTGTATAATATTATTTGTCCTGCGGTATTGTAGTTGAAAGTATATAAAAGGCTACCTTCTATATCTCCGACTTTGGCTTCCGCTTTGATTTCTTTAATATATCCCTGTTTGTTAAATTTGATATCACCCCACACTTCATTCCAAATGGTGCTTTTATCGTAATCAAACTGAAATATTAAATCCTTGCCTGCCTTCATTGTAATGCACCGACCGAGTTTGTCGTATTCATAATTGAAATCGTTGCATTGTTTCAGTAGTTTCCCGGCGAATGTTGTCACTGCTTTTCGGGGAATGTAGTTGTCTTTTTCGTCATCGTTGTTGCAGGCGGTGAATGCGAATACGGCCAGAATCATTACTGCTAAAAACTTTTTCATATTCGTTTTGTTTTTATTGGGTTTTATAATTTGATTGTCTGTGTTGCAAAAATAAGAAATTTAAGTAATAAAAACAACCGTTGTTTAAATTAAATGGTATCTCCTTTATTTTTCCTATACTCAAATAGTATTTAAAGAGTATGCAAGGATAAGTCAAATATATTCGGAGCTTATCTTTGATATATCTTTGACTACTATTTGATATATAAATGTGTTATGAATGAGCGGGAGGGACGAGGGGGATAAAAAAAACAAGTACCCGTCAAAGGCGGATACTTGTCTGATATAGATGTGTTATTATGCTTCCTTTGCTTTATTCGCCTCCGATGGTTGTGTATGTATACTCATACTCTCTTTCATCGTGGAATTCTGTTTTGATGGTTCCGTCCTCGTTCAGCTCGTAGCGAAGTTCTGCTTCCCTTGGCTTAATCTGGTCACCTGTAATTATGAGTTTAGTCGGGAAATGGGCACTCGCTTTGCCGAGCAGACCGATTTGTCCTAATAAATCAAGTGCCGGGTAGAGTCCGTTTGTACATATACTGTGCGCATAAATATTTTGACCGGCTTTGTTGGGTACATCTCCGTATGTAAAGCTGAATGAAGGACCATTTTCGCTCACTGTCTTTCCATCTGAAACCTTTTGGGCTCTATTTTTGCAGCTTTTCAGATTGTTATTCTCCCAAGTATAGATGTTCTCTGCGACAAAATTTTCCACATGCTCTTTGCCGTCTTTCTTTGCTACGCTGTTAAGTGTGAGGGTGGCGACTGATAGTCGTCCTGTCTTGTCGTAGTTGAAAGTTCCTGTCATGGTGGCTTGTACATCTTCCTCGTTGATGTCTACCGAGAATGCTTTGATGTAACCCTGTTTGTTGAATTCAACCGACATAGGATTCCCTTCGATTGAAATCATGCCTTTGTCGTAATTGATTTTAACGCTATTCTCTGAGGAGATCTTTATTTGGGTGCACCGACCAAGATGGTCGTATTTGTATACGTAATCTTCATCGAAAGTTTTCAGTAGTTTGCCGGCAAATATTGCCGCCGGTTTTTGGGGAGTATATTCACCTTGGTCATCGTCTTTGTTGCAAGCGGTAAAAGCAATTACCACCAGAATCATTGCTGCTAAAAGTTTTTTCATGTTCATCTTTTTTTTTCTGTTTATAATGTTCGATAATTTGTTTTACAATGCAAATGTAATTAATTTTTTATAAATAGCCTATAATAAGGTGGTTTTTTGAGGCGGTTTTTTTGAAGTAAAAGACAGTGATATACCAGAAAATGTGAAAAGAGAAGGGTGTTTGTTAGGTTAGTATCGGAAGATTTATTAAATTTGTATTGTTAAATTGGGATAGTATTATGGGAACAGAAGGACTTCAAGATCGTTACATCAATCCGTACACGGATTTCGGCTTCAAATTGCTGTTCGGGAC
>CAKVCR010000022.1 GCA_934725835.1 uncultured Odoribacter sp. | reverse complement strand
GCCTTCACTTGTCCAGCAGCTGAAATATTTAACAAAGGATTCATCATATTACCGGTCCATTCTACAAAACTTCCGCTTCGTATGTTAAATTCTTTCTTGCCAACAATCGGGACATTATACTCCACTGTTCCTCCTGTCAAGATATATTTACCAGATAAAGTCATTCCGCTTTCAGGATTAGCCACCAACATAAGATTACCACCTCCTTGTATATTCGCATGATTTGTTCCATCTTCCGACAAATCCACACCAGCACGCACTTGATCACCTATTTCAATCTGCATTTTCATGGCAAAGCTACTTGCGTCTACCTTTGTCAAAAATACATCTTCTTTTATATCTATGCTATCCCTAAACTGTACAAAACTGACTAAATCCGCACTCTTATCCTCTAACGTTGGCCCGGAACTTCGCAGTGTATAAGTAATATTTGTACTGTTTAATAAATTCACACCGCCAGTCATACTCAAATTCGTAAAAGGACCTATCAATTTTGCATTCATACCGGCATATGCCTTACCATATATCATAGAGGTTGCATTCTTTTTCACATTCACAACTTCAAAATTTCTAGCATTCAAAGACACATCCATTCTCATCCGATCAAAAGGAGTCAGTGTCACTGTTCCATTCAACATTAAATCACTATTATTCGGCGCAATCAAACGATACCTATTAAATCTCAGTTTACCCCCCTTAATCGGAATCCGAGTAGTATCTAAGCGGAATTTAGAACCCAGCATCAAAACATCTACCATCCCATCTTTAAAAACAACACTGCCATTCAACGAAGGTTTATCCTGCGTTCCACGCAAACGCATATTTCCGGAAAGCACACCTTTAAAATCCATCATGCCGTCAGGCATAAAAGCATTCACCATACTCAGCGGCAACGATGGAATATTGACATCTATGTTTAATTTAGAATTCCCTTGAGATGTATTAAGACCTCCCTGTACAAGAGCTTGATACATACTATCAACACGCAATCTTAAATCAACGACATGTTCCGTAAATTGTTTTCTTAATATATAATTTGCATCAAGTTCTAAAGTTCCAACCCGTTTCCCTTCATATCCCAAATCTTTAACCACAATATTTCCATCTGCACCAATCTGTTTTTGAAGTGTATACATTAATAATTTAGAGTTCAATTCACCACTTATCATCGGCATCAAAGGCAACATGGTTGATAAAGCCTCCAAATCAACACCCTCTATATCGGTCTGTATCCTATCCACCCGCTCTCCATCATCTGGCAACGACTGGATACTTACCAACTTATTTTGGAATGCCATCCGTAAATTGGCTCGCAACCTGCCATGTTCTCCGATATCAACTCTGTTATCAACATTCACCATCCATTGTTTGTAAGCCAAGATAGGATTCACCGGGAAAAAACTTACAGAAACAACCGAATCGCTCAATATTGTATTCACTCCTAGTTCAAATCCAACTCTGTTTTTCTCATCTTTTTGCTTCAACTCTATACGGAAATGTTCTCCTTGTGCTCGACCTGTAATTCCTATATTAAACAGACCTTTCCAAGTATCGGACGAACTATTGGTCAACATCGAATACATCAGGCTCTTTCCTGTCTGCCAAACACCTAATTGCACTGAATCTAATTTCACAGCCCCGACATAAGGCTGTTTCATTACAATACCGAAACGCAATCCGCTGCGCCTGCGGGATACAATTCCTGCACTCAAATTCCTGAATCCAATTCCCTGCAATTGTAAAAAACGAGCAATAGCATTCCTGTTTGCCCCATTAATCTCCAATGTAAAAAAAGGCAAGTCCTTACTTATCAACTCCATATTTACATTGCGCTGTTCTATTTGAGACTGTACAGCTTCTGCCACTTTACCCATATTTCCTATAAATTCCTTTAAAGAAGCCTCCGTTTGGAATTTCATCAATAAGTCTCCGGACACAATATCCAACCACGTTCCTTGGGATTCACTCGTCATCTTCAGACCTAAATTTCCCAAATCATAACGCTTATGAGCATCTAAAATTTTCAAGCTGTCCAATTGTACTCTTAGTGCATATTTTTCATCTCTACCTACAGACGCCTCTAATTTTATTCCGGTTCCTATAGCAAATAACTCCGGCATAAAATGCAGTTGGTGCAAATCAATTACTCCCAATTTCCCAGAAATCGAAACCTTATAAGCATCCTGTATTGAATCTCCCTTAAACACCAATCCCAAAGGAGCTGCTTTATCTCGACTCATAAAAGAACCCCTTAACCTAGTTTTATCCAAAGATACACCTAAGGAAATTTTTTCATATGTGTGTCTCTTATAATCAAATGCACGTATCCAAGCATACGCTTCCGCCTGTGCCGTTCTCCAATCAAACGAACGCCCTGTTAATCGGATAGTGCCTGTAACCAGACCCAATGAATCTATTGGCAAAAATCGATATACAGGGAAATGATTCAATACTATCTCCCCATCATACATTTCTTTTCCGGGACAGTAGTCTCCGTCAACAGAAATACAACCCTCCTGACAGCACATACGCAATGTTCCCTGAACATCTCCCTGTTTGGCATCCACCTTCGCCAACAGGTCCATACCCGCTGGAATATTGATACCCAAATCAGGCAAAATATAACGTAAAAATGAAACATCTGACAATTCCCCACGCAAAATAAGCGAGCCTTTCATTTTGCTCAAATTCTGAAATCCTGCAATGCTTCCGCTTCCGGTAATCTTAAAATGTCCAGGCATATCCCAAACCAATTGACCTAATTGCAAGCGATTGTTTGTCAAGGACAATGAGGTATTGAAATTTATTTGCTTACCCCACAATTCTTCAGGCAATTCCGGATAGAAATATACTATATCCTCCATCCCAATACTTCCAGACACAACTAACGACAAAGGTGAACGTCCGGGAAGATTTTGAAAATCAGCATCAGCCCCAACTTCAACTTTTATTCTACTATTAGGGGTGCAAATATACCCCCCCTGCAAAGAGGACAATACCGTATCTAGACGAACATCGCCTTGCATTGATGTCAATGTCAGTCCATCCTGTTGGGAAGCCCAAACATCCTTCAGCTTCGCCTTGACACGTGTACCCTGATTAAAAACATCCTCCACTCTCACACCTATACCATGCAATGCAATCACAGCTTTTGATGTCCCTTGCTCACTTATATTGAACAAACTATTATCCATTTCCACACTATTCACCCTCACCGTCCAAGGTATACTGATTTCAGAATCATTCTCAACTATCTCCGGTTCTTTCAACGTATCGCCACCGGATGTCACAATCCGACACCAAGCCCCTGACACAACCAAGGAATCCACATCTACTATCTGAGGTCCGAGAGCCAAGTCACATCCTATTATCTTACCTTGTAAAATCCCTGCATCCAATAAAGGAAGCGATTCCATACTCATTCGATAAGATAATCGGTCTAAAAGCAACCGATCTACAGATACCAACCATTCAATTGGAGTTGACCGTGTTGTATCAACCTTTTCGCTTATCCCTGCATCTATCTGCACATCACCTCCGGACAACCGGATTTCGCTCACGTTCACCCACTTATTCTTCAAATCTATTTTTCGGGCTTTCAAGTTCAAAGTATCCGTCTGCACCTTCAAATTCATTCCGGATGTATCGTCTGACATTTGAAATTTCACATGCAATAGTTCCAATTCCCTTACACTCAAACACCTCTGCAATATATCATCTACCCCGACCCCCAAACGCAAGCAGTCCACTGCAATCAATGTATCCGTTGCCGTCTCTCCGACATAGACATCTTTCAATGTCAAATTTAAGGGATAACCTAAACGAAATTGTCCGACACGGACAACCATCCCATAGTTTTCAGCTATATAATCAGCCGCCTTGTCTTTTACAAAATTCTGTACAAAAGGAAGATATAATAAAAAAACGAGTAAAAGGGGTAACAACACAATTACCCCAATACCCCATAATAAATATCTTCTAATCTTCCTCATCATAACGTACATCTTCTTAAAAATCAAGGCATCATTCCTCTTGCATGCATCACTGCCTCTGGAGTTCCTAAGTCCATAAAAAAACCACTGTAATGGTACATCCGGATTTCATGCTTTTTTGCCTGTGCCAGATATTCGTCAATTATCGAAAAACATCCTTTTCCCTCCATGTGTTTCATAAATTCACTGCTGACTATATGAATTCCACAAAAGCTATAACTCTGTGCATTATAAAATTCACTATCCACCACCTTTTGCTCCCCGGTTAAACTATTCTCCCACCCCTTCAATATCCCCCTGCGATTAAAGCGTAAACCACGCCCCGGCTCCGCTTCTCTCACTACCAATGTTGCATAATTCCCTACATGCACTGCCATCAAATCCTTCAAATCCAAACGAGAACAAATATCCACATTATGTATCAATACATTCTCACCCGGAGTAAACAAGTGTCTTGCTTTTAAAAGCCCTCCTCCAGTATCCATCAGTTCATCACTCTCATCGGACACCACAACGCCCTGCTCCAAGTATCCGTTATCCTTCAGGAAATCCTTTATCAGGTCGGCAAAATGATGAACATTCACAACAATACGCTCCACTCCGGCAGCTTGCATTTTTAAAATCACATGCTCCAACAACGGTTTTCCTCCAACCTCCACCATCGCCTTAGGACGGGCATCGGTCAAAGGACGCAATCTAGTCCCCAGTCCGGCCGCAAAAATCATTCCTTCCATATCACACTTTCACCATCTTATTCTTGATTGCATACATCACCAAGGCTGCTGTATTCCGGCAGCCTGTCTTACTCAATAAATTAGCCCGATGCTTATCTACCGTACGCTTGCTGATAAACAATTTATCTGCTATTTCCTGATTAGACAACCCCAAACATACGTGATATAGTATCTCCATTTCACGCTCTGATATTTCATTATCAGAAATTTCTGTTCCCACAGAGTTTCCTCCCCGCATACTATTAAGAATATTCATCAACAACTCTTCAGAGAAATAATTCTCCCCCTCAGCCACTGCATGTATAGCGGCAATCACCTTTTCTATACCGGAACTCTTCAACACAAACCCCTTCACTCCTGCATCCACCATCTTATAATAATATTGCTCATCTCCATACATTGACAACACTATCACCTTCAAATCAGGCTTCATACGCAATGCCTTTTCTGTAGCTTCTATACCGTTCATCTCAGGCATTTCAATATCCATCAACACCACATCACAATCAGCAATAGACAGGTTTTCAACAAATTCTCGTCCATTCGAAGCCTCATAAATGTGTTGAACGAAATCCTGTGTCGACAACAGCAGCTTCAACCCCTCTCTAAACAACTTGTGGTCATCAACAATATATATCTTCAATTTATTACCATTCATAGGTTATACTCTTTTATACTACAAAAATACGAATAAAGTTACAAACATCAAACCCTGATATAAGCATTGGCTCGCATTCCTCGCCCCTGCTCACTGACTATTTCAATATTTCCGTTCACCGACTGTAATCTGTAACGCATATTATTCAATCCCATACCACCACGACGTTCTGCAACATCCAATTCGAAACCAACGCCATTATCTGTATACTCCAAAAAAAGTTGATGATTGTCCAATTGCAAATCGACCATGACAGATGAAGCCCCTGCATGCTTTAAAGTATTGTTTATCAATTCACATATTACACGATACATCACAACTTCGGTATTATAAGAAAAACGTTCATGAGTCAGATTTGTTGTAAAACACACCTTAAAACCGTCTGTCTGTCCCATCCGCTTGATAAATGCGTCAATAGCATCCTTCAAACCGAAATTGTTCAGTATATGCGGACTGATATTGGCAGATATATCCCGGACGCCTGCAATAGCTTCATCAACTGCCTGCCGTAAATTCTGTCTGATTTTTTCATTCGTTTCCATCGCCCCTTTACCATCTAAACCCGACACCAACATCTTAATCACACTCAATAAAGGTCCTAAACCATCATGCAACTCCTTTGCAAAACGTTGTCTTTCCTGTTCTTCTGTACGAATTACTGCCGCTAAAACGCGTTTTTCAGTTTCCCGCCTTAATTCATCTAACCGCCGCATGAACTGGAATATTTTACGGATATAAAATACTCCCACCAACAACACCAGAGAGATAATAAATGCCAACCAACGTTGCACAATAGACATTTGGTCTTCCATTTCCGGATAAATCGTAGGCCACAGTTCAAACACCCGCGAAACAGCCATCAGAAGGAATCCTATAGAAATCAATATCCACGATGCATTGAACTTTGTCCGCTTAAAAAGACTGATTGCGATAGCGGCAGCGGCAACCTGCAACACAAGAGATACATACTCCAAAACAATTGATACCATAATCCCAATATTTTTTTTAAAAAGGATAACCGATAGCTATATTCCAAACAGGTGTTCGGAATCCATTATTTTTATCAAATAAAACAAACCTTTTTCCTTCCAATTGAGCAGGGTCATGCATTCTAAATCCCCAATCAAAGCGCAAAAGGAGAAAAGTTATATTTATACGCATGCCGGCACCCACTCCCACTGCAATTTGCTTATAAAAATCCGAGGCAAACTGTGTATCCGGACGATTTGTATAATTCTTCAAATTCCACACATTCCCGGCATCTGCAAAAAGAGCCCCCTCCAACAGCCAAAACAATTTAAAACGATATTCCAAATTCGCTTCCAACTTGAAATCCCCGACACTATTCGGATAATTATCTTCAGCCCGATAACCTCCCGGTCCCAATGTCCGCGAATGCCATGCTCGAATATCATTTGCTCCGCCACAATAATATGCCTCTTCAAACGGTAGCGCCTTCATATTTCCATATGGGAATCCACAACCTAAGAACAGACGATATACAAGAGTATTCGCCCTGTTTATATAATGATTAAAACGATATTCTCCATCTACTTTTATAAATTGTGCATAACGGACACCAAAAGCCTTATAAAAATGTTCTCCATCCAATTCCGAATGTCTTTTCCCAAATAACTTATTAACACCCAACAGGAAATTACCGGAAGTCTCGATATTACCTCTAAAATAATTAGAACTTTCCGTACTGTTAACAGCACGATCTTTATAAATCGCTGAAAAATTGGCTGACAATATCATATGATCCGTATAGGCACTCTTTACATACTGATTTTTCAATCCATCGATAAAAGCCCTATCCACCTTAGGCATCATCACATAATTCAAATCCAACAAATCAAGACCGTAGTTCCATTTATTGTTCGCATGTTTCCAAAGATAACCGAATTTAGCACTCGCCACTTTTCTCCGATAGAATTGAGTCCGTTCCTGACTATAAGACAAAGAGATCGAGGTCTTCGGAGCATAATCCCGCCGAAATCCTTCCAAACGGAATAGCGGCAACCAGAATTGCGGAGTCACCAATCTCAATTCAGTACCGACTTCTGTTGTACTGAATATTTCGTTCTCTTTCAACTTTTCTTTTCTCAATGCTCCCCACACACTCACTCTCAAATTCTCTCCACCATGAAAAATATTTTTGTGATTGTATGAAAAATTACCCCCTACACCTATATTCCCTGAATTATTTGTCCCTTCCAAAAATATATTATATGCCTGGCGTTTCATCGGAGTCAGTTGAATCTCACAATCCAAATACGAATTTCCCAAAGCATCTGTCCTCTCCTGAAAAAGGATATTAATAAATTTAAACAGATTCAATGCCTGCAGACGAGCATAAGAACCGGCCACTTTTCGAATATCATACAATTCTCCACGTCCGAACTGAATACTCTCCAGAATCACCTGTGGTTTAATCTTCAAATTCCGATTGTACAACACCTCATAGTCATTATATACCTTCTTAGTATACACCTCTGCTTCAGAATCTCTCGCCATAATCGGGTCATAATCCATATTCACCCGGATAGTACCTATAACGTACGTTCTATAAGCGTTACTATCAGGCAGACTATTGATTATTCCCATCGACAAATTAGCCTTCCAGGCATCTGTATTCACGGTATCAGCATAGTATTGAATAAGATGCTTTGAAAAATTATAATATCCTTCCCCCCGCAGTAATGCTGTCACCCGTTCCCGTTCACTCTCCAGCACCTCCACATCCATCGGCATATCACTGTGCAACAAAGAGTGTACAGTATCTCGCATCACCATCTGATACAAAGGCGTATTTAATGGATATATATCATTAGAGAACATCGTATCTGCCCGGAACGACAACTCCCCGACACGAGTTACTCTCCCCGTCTTTATTCGATACACAACATCAGCCCTCTGTTTATAATACCGCACGGAATCTGCCACCTCTGCACTATAAAACCCTTTATTGTTCAAATACAGCTTCAATTGTTCAACGCTCCGCTCTGTCAGGAAAGAATCATAGACAACCGGTCCCTCTCCGATTCGTCGCAACCATTTATTAAATTTCCTCTCACCATTTCGACCGCTAAGGTTATAAATACCCAAATGGAATCGTGCCACACCTAATATTTTAGTATTGGGCTTTTGTCTGACGATTTTCCTCAACTCAGAGACACTCACCTCCTTATTGTCTGTCATAATCTTAACTCTATTCAGCAAATACTCATCCTTTCCCAAGTATTTCGTCGGCACACAAGAGTAGAAGAATACGAAAAAACAACACAACGATACAATCTTATATGGAATATCTTTCTTCAATAATCAAAAAATGTTACTATTTTTGCACACAATCATTATGCATTATGCTAAGCAAACAGGTAACAAAAATAGTCCAAAACCTTGAAAAAAAGAAATTCAGGGAAAAATATAATCTCTTCAAAATCGAAGGGACAAAACTGGTCGGAGAGTTGCTCCTTTCCCACTTCAAAATCCGGCACATCATTGCTTTTCCGGAATGGATAGAGCAGAACCGAACCCTTCTTTCAGGTGTAAGCATATTGGATGTTACCCCTCAGGAAATGCATACCATATCCAATTTCCAATCACTGCCTGAAGTTATCGCCTTGGCTGAGATACCGGTCTATCATTATTCAAAAGAAGAAATTGGTTCCACCTTGTCTCTTGCCCTCAATGGTATTCAAGACCCCGGCAATTTAGGAACTATCCTGCGTGTTGCTGATTGGTTTGGTATCCGCCACATTCTATGTGACCATGATTGTGCCAATGCCTATAACCCCAAATGCATTCAGGCAAGTATGGGGGCCATATTTAGAGTACACCCCTACTACTTGGAACTGCCGGAAGCAATCCAAGAGCTAAAATCCGACACCTTCTCCATTTTCGGTACATTTTTAGATGGTAAAAACATATATACAACGCCATTGGCAACAAAAGGGTTGATTGTCATGGGAAATGAAGGTAAAGGTATCACTCGTGAAATAGAAATGCTGACAGATACACACTTGACCATTCCCGGTTTTGCAGCAACCGAAGAAGCGACAGAATCTCTTAATGTCGGCGTTGCAACTGGTATCATTCTATCAGAATTTAAAAGGAGGATTTACTCAACATACATATAGTCAAACATTAAAAAAAAACAACATGAAAAAACTAGCATTATTATTACTTGTATGCTTTTTCGGCTATAGTGCAATGGCTGACATGCCTATCAACATCGGTATCCACGGTGGTATCTCGAGCAACCGTATCAACTTCCGCGATCTTCAAAGCATACACGGATCTCGTGCAGCACAAGGCTACATGTTAGGAGGCTTTATGCGTATCAATTTGGGAGGCTTATATCTAGAACCGGCGCTCAATTTCGCTCACAAAAAAAGCATTGCAGAGGGCAATAGGACATCTGTTTCTGATGAAACTCGCCCGACTTACACCATCAAAAACAATACATTTCAGATTCCTGTAATGTTAGGATTCCAATTAGTTGACCTCTCTGTAGCAAAAATCCGTCTGTTCCTCGGACCACAATTCTCTGCCGGTAATTTGAAAAATCTAAAGAAATTGGGTGACGAAATTGATCCGAACAAATCTTATTGGAGTGGGAAAGTAGGTGTCGGCGTTGATGTATGGAAATTAACCTTCGACATTGACTATGAAAAGGGATTTCAAAAAATGGCTCACGAGTTAAAAGCTCCCCGCTCCTACAACTTCACTCTTGGATTGAAAATCATATAATTTATATTTCATAGTTATTGCTCTTAACGGAAGTGCAGTGACAAATCCTGCCTTCCGTTTTTTTGGACCATTCATTTTGATTAGCTCAAATTCGATTAACCCAAAGGAAGTGAATTTATCAAACACTGAACACTGATTATCTACAATTTACTTGTAAATATCGATACATTTTACTAACATTGCGGATAAAATAAGAATTGAAAAAATAGGAAGTCATGAAAAAGTATTTGTTAGCATTAGCAATGGGATTATTTCTATTCACAGCTTGTGATGGTAATAGTAGCCATTCCCACCAACCAAACAAAGTCGTAACAAAAGCATTTGAAGCCAAATTTCCCGACGCATCTCGCATTAAATGGGAATACAAAAAGAATTATTCTGTCGCCGAGTTTCACAATGACGGATATGAAACTGATGCTTGGTTTGACCAAAGCGGTAAATGGTATATGACCAAAACAGAATACCAAACAATTGAAAATATTCCACACAAAGCAGTTGTCAATGCCTTCAAAGATTGCGAATACAAAGATTGGAAAGTGGAAGATGTGGATTACTTGAAGCGTCTGGATGCTGAAGGAATCTACATTATCGAAGTTGAACAAGGGAAAGTGGAGATAGATTTATACTTTTCAGAAGAGGGCATATTAATAAAAGCCATTCCGGATGACGATGATGATTATTATGAAAACTACCTGCCAGAAACAAATCCTGACATACAAGTTATTCTTGAAATTGTCAAGAAAAAATACATCAATGCCAAAATCATCGAAACAGAAGTAGAACACGGATTCATCGAAGTGGAAATCATCGACAATGGAAAAGTGAAGGAAGTCATCTTTGACAACAAACAAAACTGGATTAATACCCACTATGATGTAAAAAAGAGCGAAGTGGAACAAGTTGTGCTTACTGCTATTGAAAAAAAATATGCAAACTATCGTATTGACGATATCGAAAAATACGAAACGCCGACTGGGGATTATTACTTGTTTGAGCTGGAACAAGGAGAAAAAGAAATCAATGTCAAAATCAATTTTGATGGCGTTGTTATTGAATAAACAGATTTCACCATACATTCAAAGCGGAAGGTAAAACTTATCTTCCGCTTTTTTTTGACTGAACTCGTTTGCGTACAAAAATATATCAGAATCGTATGCTGATAACCAAAAATAAAATACATTCGCATCAGTAAATCATCAGATGTATGAATGAATTCAAACCAATAGAAATCAAAGACAAAAATCTAATCAACTCTTACATTATTCCTTCAGATGAACAGGATTGCGACCTTTCCTTTGCCAACCTGTTCACCTGGCATTTTCAGACTGAATCCTGCTATGCCGTCATTCAAAACAGTCTGGTCATCCGGTTTTCAAATTCCAAAGAAGGTCACGAATATTACCTCCCTTTTGGTGATGAAAATATCATGCCCGTCATCGAAAAATTGAAAGAGGCAGCTCTATGTGCAGGAGAACGTCTATGTCTTCGGGGGGTGACTCCCGGACTACAGGAGAAGTTAGAGCAATACTATCCTACATGTTGGGAATATTCGGAAGACAGGGATTATTTCGATTATATCTACTCCCGTCAGGAGCTGGCAGAACTAAAGGGGAAAAACTATCAGCCGAAACGCAACCATGTCAACAAATTCCACAAAACCTACGAATGTGTATATGAACCGCTCACCCCTTCAGCCATTCCTGAATGTTTAGAATTTGAGGCCACCTGGTGTATGAGACACGGATACATCGAAAACGACAACATCCGCAATGAGCGCCGTTCACTGACTACAGCATTCAAGCATTGGGATGAACTGGACCTGTCCGGAGTCATCATCCGGGTTGACGGGAAAATTGTAGCCTTTACCTTCGGACACCCCATCAACCACGATACCTTCGGAGTACACTACGAAAAAGCTGATGTCCATATCGATGGGGCTTACAGTGCCATTAACCAACATTTTGCAGCCTCCTTACCGGAACAATACATCTTTCTGAACCGGGAAGAAGATTTAGGAATCCCGGGATTGCGTCAGGCAAAACAGTCCTACCACCCCGTCAAACTCCTGACAAAAACACGGGCTCTATTCAAACCTTAAAGACATATACCATGAAAAGACAGAGCATCATGAACTTATGGCAACAATGTTTCCATGATTCCGAAGAATTTATACAATTTTATTTTAAACGGAAATATCAGGATAAGAACGCTATGCTTTACACGGAAAACGGAGAACCCCTATCCGCCTTTCTGATGCTCCCCTACCCGTTTATCTGGAAAGGCAAAACATTGATGGCGACCTATATTTCAGGCGCTTGCACCGATGCAAAAGCCCGCAACCGAGGGCTGATGACACACTTACTACAAGAGGGATTCCGACAAATGCACAACGACAACATTGCACTATCTGTCCTTATTCCTGCAGAACCATGGTTGTATGGATATTACGCAAAACTTGGTTATACTACTATCTTCTACAAATCCACAAATCTTTGGCAAGCAATATCGGATATCACCCCAAATTGTAAAATAGAGATTATTGATAAAGCCCGACAGCCGGTAATCCAAGAAAGCTACACCTATTTTTTAAAAAAGATGCAAGCGAAACCATGCTACATCGGTCACTCCTTTGAAGATTACCAAATCATACTGGGCGACCTTTATCTGTCGGACGGGAAATTAATCTTAGCCCGTTCACAACAAGCTCCCTATTCCCTTTGCGGCATGGCTCTGACAACTATAGAGAAGGGTGAAATGACAGCAAAGGAACTACTATACGACACACCGGAGATATGTAACCATCTGCTTGCAACCGCCACCAACCATTGGAAGGTAGCTCGAGCTGTCTACCGCACCCCATATCATATTCAAACAGCACAACCGTACGGGATGGCACGCATCATTCATTTGGAAACATTGCTGCAACATTATGCAGCAATCCATCCGCACATAGAAGAAACGTTTTGTATAGCCGACAATATCCTACCATCCAATCAAGGTACATTTCACATTTCTCACGGTGAATGCCGGAAAACAGACAACACTCTGTCGCCGTCAGCAATTGATATTGCCGTCCTTCCGGAAAAACTGTTCGCCAATCTAAGCGAACCTCCCTACATGAACTTGATGATTGATTAACGTCAAATAAACAGCATCAATATCAACTGGGCGAGGATAACACGGATAAACATCGAAAGGGGATACACGGTAGCGTATGACACAGCGGGATTATCCCCGTCTACAGTGCCGTTTACATAGTTGAGCGCCATCGGATTCGCCATACTTCCGCACAGCATGCCGGCCAACGAACCGAAGTCGATTTTCATAAACCGCAAGGCAACAACAGCCACCAACACCACAGGAATAAATGTAATGGCAAATCCCAGACCTACCCACAGCAGACCTTCCGGACGAAATACAGTCTCAAAGAAATGTACGCCGGCATCAAGTCCCAGACATGCCAGATATAAAGAGAGCCCTAAGCCTCGCAACATCAGATTCGCACTGCGGGTCGTGTATGTAATCATATGCAGACGGGGACCGAAAGCACCCATCAATATACCGACGATAATCGGTCCTCCAGCTATACCTAACTTCACAGGATAATCTATGCCTGGGAATGAAAAGGGTATCGCGCCTAAAGCCAAACCCAGTACAACCCCTACAAAAACAGCTACCAGATTCGGTTCTTTCAAACTGACCACTCTATTCCCCAACACCTTCTCGACATTGGAGATAGCAGCCGCCTCGCCGACAACCGTCAGCTTATCTCCCAGCTGTAACACCAACTCCGGAGTAGCCAACAATTGCACTCCGGCACGGTGGATTCGTGTGATGTTTATACCATAACTGTTACGTAATTTCAACGAACCCAATTTCTTGCCGTTGATTTCGGAACGACTCACAACAATAATCTGGGATATCAACTGACTGTCAATTGCATTCCAATCTATATCCTTGCTATTCCAATCGGTATTTTCCTCTATACCGAACAGAATTTTAATACCCTCTTCGTCCGCTTCTGTCGTGATGACTAAAAGACGGTCGCCCTCCAGTAATACCGTATCGGAGGCAGGGATGCTCACTTTCCCGTCCCTCCACAGACGAGACACCACAAAACGATGTACGGACAACTGCGCCACCTCCTTTAAAGTCTTGCCGAACACACCGGGATTCTGCACTTCAAAAGCAGCAATAAAAGTCTGTTTCCCCTTGTCTTCGTCAGTGGCCACCACCATCGCTCTTCTCGGGAACATCTTGCGCAAGGCTATGATGGCCAAAATCACACCCACCACTCCCAACGGATAGGTGACCGCACATCCCAAAGCCGGATCTCCGGTATCGATATTCATCTGCTTCAGAGTCTGCTGCGCAGCACCCAAAGCCGGAGTATTCGTCACAGCACCGCTTAAAATTCCCACCATATCCGGCAAGGAGACACCCGTCACCACATGCAAACCCAATGCCATGACCGTTCCCACCATAATCACTGCGAAGGCCAACAGGTTCAAGGTCATTCCACCCTTTCGGAAAGAGCCGAAGAAACCGGGACCTACCTGCAATCCCAAAGCATATACAAAAATAATCAGACCAAAACTTTCGGCATAATTCAACATCTGAGGGTCAATGGACACACCGAAATGTCCGGCGGCAATCCCGGCAAAAAAGACGAACGTCACTCCTAAGGAGACACCACAAATACTGATTTTTCCCAACGCCAACCCCAATGCTGAAATCATGGCAACCACAACTACAGCCTGAATTACGCTATGCTCTATAAAAATACTATTAAACCATTCCATGAATCCAGATGTTTTACTCGAATGAGGCAAAGGTAATAATAAATTAAAAAGGTTGGCATGTTAAAAAAACTTGTATTTCCCATACTCAAATTTAATATTACTATTTTTGGCATCATCCTTGCAACCGTCAACAGATTTACGACAAGAGATACAGCAAAACAATAAAACACACCCCATGAAGAACAACATCCAGACGATGGTCATCCTTTGCTTTTTCCTTGCAGGAATCCATTCCTGCTCCGCTCCTGCGAAATTGACTACGCAACCAAACGAATATACCACACCGGTACTCTCCATCCCGGACAGCCTGCTATGCGTGCACAGCATCGACGAAAATTTCTACACTATACGCCCGGCAGTATTCTACGAGCCCGCACTGCAAATCAGAGACTCGTTTACAAACATCGAAAAATGCATGGTAGGACTAAAAGACGAGACCCTCTTCAAAGGACGCCCGGAAATCATCCTGAACTTTGAAAACATCCAAGACAATTCCTACTTCTTTCCGCTGCCCGGCGCCCGTGTTCTTTCGGCTTACGGGAGACGCAACGGACGTTCCCACACCGGCGTCGACCTGAAAGTCAACAGGCGCGACACCATCCTCGCCACATTCGACGGCATCGTGCGCATGGTAGGTTGGGCAAGAGGATACGGGAACGTCATTGTCATCCGCCACTACAACGGACTCGAGACAGTGTATGCTCACAATTCAAAGCATCTCGTACGCTCGGGCGACAAGGTGACTGCCGGAACCCCCATCGCTGTAACTGGAGCAACAGGACGAGCCAGCACCGACCACCTGCACTATGAAATACGGATGAACGGCACCCCCTTCAATCCGAACATCATCATTGATTTCACGACCCGACAACTGCGGAATCAGCGCATCGTATTCACGCCGGACCGGAAAGGGAAGGTCAATGTGGAAACCGTCTGACAGTCCGGAGTCCACTATTTTTTCTTCATATCCCGGCGCACCATCGACAGGAGAAGAAACACCAATATCAGGGCAAAAGCTATTCGGAAATAAGACCACAGACTTGTCTTCGACCACAAATCCTGATAATCAATGGTCAGAAAATTCATGGCAAACAACCCCATAGCAAGGGTCAGCAGGACAATACGAAATATTTTCATGGCAAATACATTAAATTCAGATACAAATATAAAGTATCCCGACATAATAATCAAATGACAAACAAATGGAAACTCTTATTGACTTAGGATACTTCGGTCTATTTATCGGTTCGTTCTTAGCCTCCACCATCATTCCGATGAGTGCTGACGTACTTCTTGTAGGCATACTGGCACTGGGAGGCGATGCCTGGATTTGTCTGCTGCTTGCCACAATAGGCAACTGGTTAGGCGGTCTCACCTCCTATGGTATCGGCTGGCTGGGAAAGTGGGAATGGATGGAACGATGGTTCAAGGTGACACGTGAAAAACTGGAGCAACAGAAGAAACATATCGATCGATACGGCATCTGGTTGGCACTCTTTACCTGGCTTCCCCTTGTCGGCGACCTATTTGCCATTGCACTTGGATTCTACAGAATCCGACCTGTCGCCTCTGCCATATACATGCTGCTTGGCAGATTTGCACGCTTCCTCGTATGGACTCTGCTATACATAAAATACGCAGAGCGATTTATAGAACTAATCTCATAAACCGCTCTGCAACGAAACATAAAAAGACTGACTAAAAACTGCCGATTAACGAAGTAAGATTCGCAGTAAACAGACGGACAGCTATCGCCAGCAAAATAATACCAAATAGCTTACGCATAACATACACGCCGCTTTTCCCAAACAACTTCTCCACATAATAGACATAGCGAAGCACAAAATAGACAACCGTCATATTCAACGCCACAGCTAAAATGATATTCAGAATATTATACTCAGCCCGCAGAGAAAGCAACGTAGTGAAAGATGCCGCACCCGCAATCAATGGAAACACCAGGGGGACAATCGTTGCAGACCCGCAAGGGCTGTCATTCTTAAATATCTCCACACCGAAAATCATTTCAACCGCCAATACAAGCAACACAAGAGCTCCGGCAACGGCGAAAGACGAAATGTCAACATTAAACAGGGATAACAATGCCTGACCAATAAACAGGAAAGCCACCAAAATCACAAAAGAAATGATTGCCGCCTTACCCGCCTCAATCTTCTGGTTTTTCTCACGCAGACTGATAATAATAGGAATAGCACCTAAAATATCAATCACTGCAAACAATACCATAAAGGCACTTACAATTTCCTTAAAACTAAAATAGATAGACATAGTGTGTAAATTTAATTAATACAGCATATTATTGTGTGATTTATAACAATCATGACATATTTAGTAATAAATCAAACACAAAGGTAGTATAATAATCCGTAAAGTGTCCATCCGAAATAAAATAATTTAATTAGTATTTTATAAAACACGCATTCAACAGCAGACACACAAAAAAAGAGAGAGTCACAACGTAGCAACTCTCTCTCTCAAAATTCGGCGCCAACCTACTCTCCCACCTTTCGGCAGTAC
>CAKVCR010000021.1 GCA_934725835.1 uncultured Odoribacter sp. | reverse complement strand
ACGAGTAAATGATGTAATTGAACGTCATTTACCTGTTACTGCCGAATGTGTAACTCGCGATAACATACCTGAAGGAGTAGATTTAAGCAAGTTACCAGAGGATGCTAGTGAAACATTGCGCATCGTACATATAGGAGATTATGATACATGTGCGTGTATAGGAGCACATGTAAATAATACATCAGAAATTGGTAAATTTAAAATTATCAGTAGTGATTATGCTGACGGTCGATTACGAATCAGATTTAAATTGGAATAAAGAGGCAAATAATTAGATTTACTTTTTAGTTTTCATTTCTTTATTTCTACTTTTGCAACATCTTACGAACATACTTTTAAATTACGATATGATGGGACTTTTAGAACAAATCAAAGAAAACGCAAAAAAACAAAGTAAAACGATTGTTCTCCCTGAAGGAACTGAAGAACGTACCCTCCAGGCTGCAGATCAAATTATTGGTGAAGGAATTGCACAAATCATTTTAATTGGGAATCCCGCAGAGATAAAAGCTTTAGCCCAAAAACACCAATTGAAAAACATTGATAAGGCTACGATTATAGATCCGCAGTCACATGCTAAAAAAGAAGAATATGCCGACTTATTGGTTGAGTTGCGCAAAAGCAAAGGAATGACAAAAGAACAAGCTTTAAAGTTGGTTACAGATCCTCTTTATTTAGCGACATTGATGATTAAGAGTGGTGATGCAGATGGTGAAGTTGCTGGGGCACAGAATGCAACTGGGGATGTATTACGTCCTGCATTGCAGATTGTAAAAACCCTGCCAGGAATTTCTGTTGTATCAGGAGCATTTTTATTATTGACCAACAAACCTGAATATGGAGAAAATGGATTAATTGTATGTGCTGATTGTGCAGTTCTTCCTAATCCAACGGCAGAAGAATTAGCTCAAATTGCAGTATCAACAGCAGGAACTGCACGCGCAATAGCTAAAATTGAACCGCGTGTTGCTATGTTAAGTTTTTCTACGAAGGGGTCTGCTAAAAATGAATTAGTTGATAAGGTTGTTAAGGCTACAGAATTAGCAAAGCAAATGGCTCCCGATGTAATGATTGATGGCGAAATGCAGGCAGATGCAGCCTTAGTTCCTTCTGTAGGCAACAGCAAAGCTCCCGGTAGCCCCGTTGCAGGTAAAGCCAATGTACTGATTTTCCCGAGTCTGGAAGTTGGTAACATTAGTTATAAATTAGTACAAAGAATTGCTGGTATAGAAGCAGTAGGACCTGTACTTCAAGGTATGGCAGCTCCAATTAATGACCTCTCTAGAGGATGTTCGGTTAGTGATATCGTAAATTTGGTAGCAATCACTGTTAATCAGGCAGCAGCAAAGAAATAATAACAGGGGGGATTCCCCCTACAAAAGAATAGAGACATGAATGTTTTAGTATTAAACTGCGGCAGTTCATCTATCAAATACCAATTGCTGAACATGGATGCTGAAGCCGTGTTATTGGCTAAGGGTATTGTAGAGAAAATCGGTCTGACCTATGGCAGTTTTACTTACAAACCGGAAGGAAAAGAAAAAGTAGTTATCGAACAACCTATTGCTGACCATAGTATAGGAATGGATCTAATTCTAAAAGCATTGGTTGATTCGAAACATGGTGTTTTGAAATCATTAAATGAAATCAACGCTGTTGGTCATCGTGTAGCTCATGGTGGAGAATATTTCTCTGAAAGTGTACGTGTAACAGAGGAGGCCAAAGCAAAAATCAAAGCTCTTGGAGAAATAGCACCTCTTCATAACCCTGCAAATTTAAAAGGTATCGAAACCATGGAAAAATTACTTCCGTCTGTTCCGCAGGTTGCTGTTTTCGATACATCTTTCCACCAAACATTACCCAAAAAAGCCTTTGTATATGGTATTCCCTACGAGTATTATCAAAAATATGGCGTCAGAAGATATGGTTTCCACGGAACATCTCACAAATTTGTCGCAGAGAAGGCATGTCGTCTGTTAGGTTGGAACATTACGGAAAAGAAGATTATTACTTGTCATTTAGGTAATGGAGCTTCCATTACAGCAATAAAAGGAGGAAAATCAATTGATACCTCAATGGGCTTCACCCCTGTTGCTGGACTTGTAATGGGGACTCGTGCAGGAGATCTTGATTTAGGTGCATTAATGTATATTTGTGAGAAAGAAGGCTTCAACTTAGAACAAGCAAATACTCTTGTAAATAAACAGTCTGGAGTTCAGGGCATTTCAGGTGTTTCATCTGACTTCCGTGAATTAACAACAGCAATGGATGCTGGTAATGAAAGAGCAGCACTTGCAATAGATGTGTTTGTTTACAATGTTAAAAAATATATCGGTGCATATGCAGCAGCCATGAATGGAGTTGACTTGATTATTTTCACTGGTGGTATTGGAGAAAATGACCAACCAGTTCGAGAAGCCGTTTGCGCAGACATGGATTACCTAGGTATCAAAATCAACAGTGAATTGAATGCAACAACCAAAAGTAAAGATGTTGTACTCAGTACAGAAGATGCCAAAACCAAAGTAATGGTTGTTACAACAGACGAAGAATTAGTGATTGCAATGGATACAATGAGACTGTCAAAGTAACATCATAAAAAAACCAGCTGTACAGCTGGTTTTTTTATCTCTATTGATAATGCTTATTTTGCATCTGTTCCTCCAATAATAGTCTTGCCGCCCTTAATAGACCAAAAAGTTCCATTAGATGCAGCTACAGCTATTTCCATTGTTGAATCTTTTGTAATTCCGTTTAATGTTGCATTTGCAGTAATTTTACCATCTTTTTCTGCCACAACAAATGTAGCTACTGGTAACCACATTCTACGAGAACCTTTTCTGTAAACTAAAATATATTCCGATGCATTATCCACTTTCATCCATTCGCCGGTAACTTTGTTATCCGCACCATTATAGCTCAGACTTTCCACATTAAATTCGCCCAAGACCTTTTTAGGGGTAAAACTAAATGAAATACTTGCAGATTCTGGTTCTTCTGTTTTAGAAATAGCTGTAATTGAACAAGTCCATGCTTTCACAGTATCCACGGAAGTATTCATAGCCGAAGTTAATTCAAAAAGTGCATTATTACTTTCCGCTACAGGCTCGAAATAATAATTTCTATTTTCAAATTTACAAACCGGACTAGTCATGGAAACATCTATCGGCTTATTTCCATACAACTGCATTGCAGGGGTAAATTCAGCTGTTTCACCATGCCCTTCTTGCACAATATAAGCTAAATAAGGAGCTATTCCAAAACTAGGATCAGAACTTTTTAAACATGAACTCATGCCCGCCATTAATAAAATTCCGATTACCATTAACTTCAATTTTCCAAATGTTTTCATCTTTAATTGTTTTTAGTTCAACATGTTTTCCCTTAAAATTTTACGATTGCGAATTTCTATTTTTTTTTCGAATCATACAAATAAAATATGATATTCTTAAAACGCTGCAAACGTTTCAAGCTTTTATATTAATTTTGCAGCCTAAAACAATAAACCACGAAATATTTATGAGAGTTTTACATTTACTGATGTTATCCGCATGTCTAATACCCATGGGATTAAAAGAAACATTTGCATTTCACAAGGAAGACAGTACAAACAAAGAAAAAAGCGTTATTGAGGTAATTACAAAATCCATCAAAAAAAATGATTTCCTCAATGTCAAAGTTAACACTCGTATGGCCTTCCATACAGACTTAACTGCAACAGAGGCAGACAAAGCTGCTTTCAGAGTCGATTATTTACGTTTACAAGTAACTGGCAACATCACAGATCGTATATTCTATAAATGGATGCAGCATTTAAATAAAAGTAATAAGGCTAATAGCTTAGATAATATGCCATCTTCCATAGATTGTTTGGGTGTAGGTTTTAATATTACCCCTACTCTTAGCACCTTTGTTGGCAAGCAGTATGCAGATTTTGGAGGATTCGAATATGATTCTGACCCGGCACAAGTATATGAATTCTCCGATTTAGGAAACAATATGACCTGCTTCTTAGTAGGGGCTCACATTCAATGGCAATGCACCCCTACTCAAGAATTGCGTTTTCAGATTGTAAATGGAAGAAACAATACTATTGAAGATACATACGCAACAGTCCCGAAAGATTTTAAAGCAGCCAAACTACCTCTAGGTTATACATTTAATTGGAATGGACTTTTCTTTGACAATCATTTATCTACACGTTGTTCTTATTCAATCTTTCATGAAGGAGATAAAAACAATGTCAACATGTTGACATTATCTGCTTCTTGGATGCAAGATAATTTCAATATGTATGTAGATGCAACATATTCTTTTGAAGATATCGACAAATTAGGAGTATTGTCATCAACAATGTCAACAGATGAAGTTCCTTTCTGCGCAACAGATTGTGGATATTTATCAATTGTCAGCCGCATAAACTATCGCCCTACAGAAAAGATAAATCTATTTGTGAAAGGTATGTATGAAACAGCTTCCATCCGTAAAAATGATATTATGGAAAAAGGGAAATACCGTACATCATTTGGATATCAGGGAGGATTTGAATACTTTCCGATGAAAGAAAACTTGCGTTTCTTTGCTATATATCATGCAAAACAAGTGGATATGACAAATCGAGCTCTCAAAATGGGACTTGTCGGTTCAAATCCACAACGTCTTTCAATTGGTTTAATTTACAACATTCCTGTATTTTAACATTGATATTCCTCAAAGCGATACGCTTTGAGGAATATCAATTCAAACACCAACCTTTCTTATAGTTTCGCTTTAATTGCCTGTGAAGCTTCTTCATATCCAGGTTTATCAAGTAAAGCAAACATATTATTTTTATATGCTTCTACTCCTGGCTGATTAAATGGATTCACACCTAACATATTGCCTGAAATTCCACAGGCAAATTCAAAGAAATAAAATAACTGACCAATATACAAAGTATTCAATGCTGGCATAATTATTTTCATATTAGGGACTCCACCATCTACATGAGCTATCTGCGTGCCTAATTCTGCCATCTTGTTCACTTCATCTACACGTTTACCAGATAGGAAATTCAACTTATCCAAATTTGCTTCATCAGCAGGAATCTCCACTTTATACTCCGGTTTTGCTACAGAAATAACAGTTTCCATAAGGAAACGGACTCCTTCCTGAATATATTGTCCCATAGAATGTAAATCTGTAGTAAAATCAACTCCTGCAGGAAAAATACCTCGATTTTCTTTCCCTTCACTCTCTCCATAAAGCTGTTTCCACCATTCTGTAATATAATGTAATTTAGGATGGAAGTTTGCTAACAGTTCAACAGCATAACCTTTACGATATAAAGCCATACGTGCAACAGCATATTCAAGAGCTGGGCTAATCTCCTGACTTAAGCAGTCATTACGCATATCTATAGCGCCTTGAACTAAATCTCGAATACTAAAACCAGCGATAGCTATAGGCAATAAACCAACAGGAGTAAGAACAGAAAAACGTCCACCAACATTATCTGGAATTACAAAAGTTTTATATCCTTCTTGTTCCGCCAATGTGCGTAAGGCACCTTTGGTAGCGTCTGTAATAGCGACAATACGTTGTCTCGCTTCTTTTCGACCGACCTTCTTTTCAAGTAACTCTTTCAATAGGCGAAAAGCAATAGCCGGTTCTGTTGTAGTTCCAGACTTAGATATTACGCAAATACCAAATTCTTTATTTTCCAAATAATTCTGCAATTCATGATAATAATCTTCGCAAATGTTATGCCCGGCAAAAATCACTTTCATACCCTCCGGCTCATAATTATGAAAACTATTTGATAGTGCTTCAATGACAGCACGAGCCCCTAAGTATGAACCACCAATACCGATAACCACAACAACTTGTGTACGAGTTCTTAAATCCGCTGCTGTTTTTTCAATATCTGTCAATTCTTCAGTAGAGATATTCACTGGCAAATTCAGCCACCCTAAAAAATCATTACCTTTACAAGTACCCTCTATCAATCCCTTCAAAGCCTTTTGTGCCTGTGGCACTAAAGTAACAAAATCATCCTTGTCAATAAATGGACAAATTTTGCTGTAATCAAATTTAATATGTTCCATCTCCATTTAATATTAACATATTGCACATTCCCCAAAACTTACAGGATAGTGCAATGACATTTTAATTATCCTTCTTCTTTTGTTGGTTCAATTTTTTCATACATACACATGCAAGACCTCCTAAACTGGTTTCCCGATATTTTGCCTGCATATCCAATCCTGTTTCAACCATTGTTTTTACCACTTCATCAAATGTCACCATATGACGTCCGTCTGAATAAAGTGCATACAAAGCAGCTTCTCTAGCTTTCTGCGCAACAAATGCATTCCGTTCGATACATGGAATCTGCACATATCCCAACACCGGGTCGCATGTTAATCCTAGATTGTGTTCAAAGCCCATCTCTGCTGCATATTCAATTTGTCGTATCGTTCCTCCCCAAATTTGTGTCGCTGCAGCAGAAGCCATTGCGCATGCTGTACCCAATTCACCTTGACAACCAACTTCTGCTCCTGAAATAGAACCATTACTTTTAACGATATTACCTATTAAACCCGCAGTAGCCAATCCTCGTATAATGCGATAATCCGGCATATGCTGATCATGTTTCATAAAATACATCAATGCAGGCAATACACCAGAGGCTCCACACGTTGGTGCTGTTACCACACATCCGCCTCCGGCATTTTCTTCTGATACAGCCAAGGCTGCTGCAAAAAGCATTCCCATAGGACGTGATGAACCCACAGACTGCATGGCTTTTATATTATATGAACTAGCCTTTCGTGCCAACTTCAAGGCGCCTGGCAATACTCCTTCTGTCACTAAACCCCGTTCCACAGATTCCTGCATTCGCTGCCATACTTCTTCAAGATAAGCAAAAATCTCCTCTCCTTCGTATTTTTGCACGTAATCAACAAACGTACAGCCTTCTTCCAAACACCAATGCATCACCTCCTCCATAGTTGTTTTTGGATATACATCTCCCCCATCAAACGTACCTATTTCATCCCATAAGGCTCCCCCTCCCACACTATAAACTGTCCAACTATCTGTAATAACTTCTCTGTCGATTGCTTCAAAAAGCATCCCATTGGGATGCTTTGGTAGCGTTATTTCCGGCTGCCATATAATTTCCGTATTCTCAGGATGAGACACTACCTTTAGTATTGCAGTATCTGTACCGTGACCTCGTCCTGTCAATGCCAAACTACCATAAAGCGTTACTCGTATTTTTTCTGCATTTTTATGTTTCTCATTGAAAAATTTCGCAGCCCGGCTGGGACCCATTGTATGACTGGAAGAAGGACCATATCCGATGTTATATATCTCCCGAATTGATTTCATAATAATAATTTAATAAAAAATAGCAGACCTATAAGCCGGGTTCTGTACCTTTCGGTTTCTATCATTTATCTACTCTGCAGATTACTCTACAGCTCTAGCAGCCTACCCCCCGGCATTGGTCGGGCAAACCAAATGCGCCGGTATACATGGCCTTGCAACTCGTGAGACGTACGGCTACTACGATCACCCGTAGCACCGGTAAGCTCTTACCTCACCTTTTCACCCTTATTCTCAAGCCTTTCGACTATAGAACGGTTCTTTTCTGTTACGCTACTATGCCCTTTCGAACATCTTCCCGTTAAGAAGCACGATGCCCTGCGTTGCCCGGACTTTCCTCTCTCCCAATATGGGACAGCGATAGAACGGTCTGCTATTACAACTCTTCTAATGTCTAATTTTCCAAGCACAAAAATAAAAAGATTTCTCGAAAATAAAGTAAAAGCACAAGAAATTAAATACCAGTCGCTATATTTGCATAAACAAAATATTTCCAGGATGGCAAAAACATTTATTACACTGTTTCTTCTGTTATATGCAATCAACAATATTGCACAGAGTAAGCAGCTTGTTGGTACTATCCTATATCAAGGTGACACAATCCCTCATATATACTTAAAGCCTGTAAACATCTACGGGAAAGGACGTCATGCAGCTCGCTATTTCAGACAGGAAAAACGCAATCTGCGACTTGAATATAATGTGCGCAAAGTATATCCTTATGCCCGCATTGCTGCTAATAAAGTGAATGAAATTGAATTGCGTCTTTCTCAAATAACAAAAGAATCTGAACGAAGAAAAGTGCTCAAAGAAGAATATTCACAGCTGATGAAAGCATTTAAGGCTCCCTTAATGAAATTAAGTATCACGCAAGGAAAAATCCTTATTCGCCTCATTTATCGTGAAACAAACCACACCTCTTTTGCCCATATCCGAGAATATCGAGGAGCTGTCAATGCTTATTTCTGGCAATCGATAGCTCTCTTGTTCGGCAATAATCTGAAAACAGCCTATGATCCAGATGGAGAAGATGCTGAAATTGAAAAAATCGTTCAGAAAATACTGCAGGAGAAGTAAAAACTTTTGCTAACTTTGCCTACAATTAGGCATATCTGAATTTTAACCTGCTATGACATTTGAAGAAATCAGAAAAGAAATCAAGGCTAAAAAATATAAACCCATCTATTTTTTTTGCGGAGAAGAACCGTTTTTTATTGATAGACTGACTTCCTTGTTGGAAAACACAGTCTTACCGGAAGAGCAAAGAGCATTCGACCAAATTGTACTGTATGGAAACGATGTCAATATGAGTACAGTCACCGACTCTGCTCGCCGTTTTCCTATGATGTCAGACAAACAAGTTCTCATCATCCGGGAAGCTCAGAATATTCAGGATTTCGATTCGTTAGCTCCATATATTGATCACATTCAGCCTGCAACAATTCTTGTTTTTGCATATAAAAACAAAAAACCGGACAAGCGGAAAAGTGTATTTCAAAAGTTAGCCCATTCGCCTAACTGTGTCTATTTTGAATCAGCAAAGCTTTACGACAACAAGGTGCCGGAATGGATTATAAACTACTGCAAAGAACAGAAATACAATATAACGTCCAAGGCTGCCGGCATTTTATCTGAAAGCTTAGGGACTGATTTAAATCGTATTGCCAACGAAATAGACAAACTTACCCTACTGCTTCCTCCGGGAGGAGAAATCAAAGAATCTCTAGTAGAAGAACATACAGGTATTAGTAAAGATTTTAATAGCTTTGAATTATTGAATGCCATTATCCACAAAGATACACTAAAAGCCAATCAAATTGTCAACTATTTTGAGGCAAATCCCAAAAACAATCCAATGGTACTTACGATTTCCACTCTATTCCGCTATTTTCTAAACCTTCTCACCTATCATTATCAAAAGCGAGAGACGGCTAATATACAGGAAATGGCAAAAATGTTAGGAGTACACCCATTTTTCATGAAAGATTATACAGAAGGAAGTCGTATATATAATGCAAAAAAATGTGCGGTCATCATATCCTTGTTGCGAGAATACGATATGAAATCCAAAGGAGTAGGTAATACCAATACTTCGTCAGGAGAACTATTAAGAGAATTGATTTTTAAAATCATGCATTAATCATATAATCAAAGCCAAATCAAATTGTATGGCATCATTATATATGAATATTCGAGAAATAATCAACACGAATGCAATTTTTCGCATACAGTGCTTGGCAATGTTGTGAAAATAGAGTAATTTCGCTCAATTTTTAAAAACACTACAGAATATGGCTCATTACATTAAAGAAGTATCACGTACATTTGGAGAATATCTGTTAATTCCGTCACTCACTACCAAAGAGTGTACTCCCGACAATGTTTCCCTAAAAACCCCTATCGTTAAATTCCGCCAAGGCGAAACCCCGGCGATTCAGTTGAACATTCCATTCGTATCTGCTGTTATGCAGGCAGTGTCGGATGATGGTCTTGCAATAGCGCTGGCTCGTAATGGTGGATTGTCTTTTATATTCGGCTCTCAACCTATCGAAAGTCAGGCAGAAATGGTTCGCCGCGTAAAAAAATTCAAAGCGGGTTTTGTAGTGAGCGATTCTAATCTTCGCCCGGACGCAACTTTGCAAGATGTTGTAAACCTTACTGCAGCTACAGGACATACTACAGTAGCAATCACCGATGACGGAACAGCAAATGGCATCCTGCTTGGAATGGTAACCAGTCGAGACTATCGTTTGAAAACTGATTCTTTGAGCAAGCCTGTTTCAGAATTTATGACTCCATTTGAAAATCTGATTGTTGGTAAAGTAGGTCTCGCTTTAAGTGAAGCAAACAGCATTATTTGGGAACATAAATTAAATTGTCTTCCGATTATCGATGAACATCAGAAATTACAATATTTTGTATTCCGTAAAGACTACGACAACCATCAGGAAAATCCGTACGAATTATTGGACAATCACAAAAAACTTGTTGTTGGAGCAGGAATCAATAGCCGCGACTATAAAGAACGTGTACCTGCACTTGTTGATGCCGGCGTTGATGTATTAGTCGTTGATTCATCAGACGGATTCTCCGAATGGCAATACGATACCATTCGTTGGGTTAAAGAAACATATAACGATGACGTAAAAATAGGTGGAGGTAATGTCGTTGACAAAGAAGGATTCCTATACTTGGTAAAGGCTGGTGCTGATTTCGTTAAAGTAGGTATTGGTGGAGGTTCTATCTGTATCACACGTGAACAAAAAGGTATCGGTCGCGGACAAGCTACAGCCCTTATAGAAGTATGTCAGGCTCGTCAGGAATATTTCGAACAGACAGGTGTATACATTCCAATTTGCTCTGATGGCGGTTTGGTACACGACTACCATATGACCCTGGCTCTTGCTATGGGTGCCGACTTCTTAATGATGGGACGCTACTTCGCTCGTTTTGACGAAAGCCCCAGCAAAAAATTATCTATCGGTAACACATACGTAAAAGAATATTGGGGAGAAGGTTCCAACCGTGCACAAAACTGGCAACGTTATGATATGGGAGGAAATGTAAAAGCAGCCCTTAAATTTGAAGAAGGAGTTGATAGTTACGTTCCCTATGCAGGTAAAATGAAAGATAATCTGGAACTTACATTAGGTAAAATCAAATCAACTATGTGTAGCTGTGGTTCCATCACCATCCCACAATTACAGGAAAAAGCAAAAATTACTTTGGTATCATCCACTTCTATTGTTGAAGGTGGAGCACATGATGTAATTTTGAAAGATACAAAAATTCAATAACACCTGAGTGAAGCCACAAATTGAGTGGTTTCACAAACTGGTGTCAGTGCTATATAACCGGATTTTATCCGGTTATTTTTGTATACTGCAGGTTGTTCTTGACACAAACGCCGATGCTCCTCTAAAGCCTCGCCGTATCTTGAATAAAACGTTATAGTAAACTCTCCTTTTGCACATATATCCAAATACTTACTACTTAAACACAATGCCACAATACCCATATTATAACGCAAATTAATTTCCACACATGGTTGCACCTTTAACTCGCCTCCTTCATCCCTATATACCATCATATCAACCCCCAAATAACCTCTGTATACAGGAAAAATCTTATGCAAAACCACTGGTAAATATAATTGTAATTGCTCCAAAACGTCACTTCCCAAAAGGCTATTCAAATGTCTTTCTATATTCTGCTGATTTCCAATAAAATTACCATAATACTCACCATGTTTTCCTGTCGAAAAACATGACCATCCAATAAAATGTACCCCCTGCTCTGTCGCCTTAAACTCCATGGCGAAATCCTCCACTTTATCAAGATATTTCTCAAGCATTACATAGCCTTGTTTCTTCAACACTCCGTTTATCCACTCTCCTGATTTAGCTGACATACCTTCTTCCAAACGCAACAAACCTTTTCCGGACGACGACCAGGGCGCTTTAATCAACCAACTGCCATATCTCACTTTCTCAATAACATCCTCCAAAGAGTAACATATTTGTGGAATTAAAAAATCGTCTGCGATTATTTTCTGTTTCTTAAACCAAGATAATACTTCGCATGTATTCTTTCTACTATACCAATTTTTTTGTTCTATTTTCCACTCTTCACCAAACCCTTTTTCCGCCATCCAATGACATATCTTAGGACTCAATCCCCACGGTTCTCCAACCATTTCCCCAGAATAAACAGCTAACTCTTCCTGCAAAATAGCTCTGCAATCCACTCGTAAATCATTTTCAACGGCCAATTTTTCCTCAACTAAGACGCAATCTCCATCCTCTCCCAGATAAGCTGGTAAATAAGCCAAATCCCGCATCATTTTCTTCACATTTGTTGGCGGCATATAAAACCTTCCTTCATTGGCTATTGCCATCTCACAATCACAATTAAAGATATATAGGTACTTATCCTTCATATTATACAAACAGAATCAAATGGTACAAAAATAACAATAAAGTACGGAAATATATCTTACCTTTGTGCAGTAAACACCTATCATAATTTACCATGCTTAATTATCGTTTTGTTTTTGTCACCATTGCTATAGTTGTTCTATGCTCTGTTTCCAATTCCAATGCACAGACTCACATATACGAAATGAAAAAATACGGTCTCAAAGCTGATTCAAAGATAAATGCCGCGCCCATCATCAAAAAAATACTTGACAAAATCAAAACAGAATGCTCCACCGCAGACAGCATTCTATTGCGGTTTGAACCTGGGCAATATAATTTCTATGAGAAAGGAGCAACAGTGAAGGAATACTACATTTCCAATCACGATCAGACAAATCCTAAAAAAGTAGGGATTGTACTAGAAGGATTCAAACATCTCACTCTGGACGGGCAAGGAGCAGAATTCATCTTCCATGGCCGGATGTTACCTCTTTCTCTCCTACATTCAGAAAACTGTACACTGAAAAACTTTAGTGTGGATTTCGCCAACCCACACATCACACAAGTACAGATAATTGAAAACACCCCTGACAAAGGTATCGTTTTTAAAGTAGCAGACTATGTAAAATACAGGATTACAAAAACAGCCGAATTTGAAGCCTATGGAGATGGTTGGACAACTCATCCCTTTACGGGAATAGCTTTTGAAGAAAAGACCAAAAGAGTGGTTTACCGAACAAGCGACCTCACCTTCTCCACCCGAGGTATCCAAGAAAAAGCACCCGGCCTCCTACAAGCTCCCGAATGGAAAGATTTCCGTCTGACACCCGGAACTGTGGTTGCAATGCGCACCTACGAACGTCCGGCACCGGGACTATTCCTCTCTCACAACATCAATACTCGGATAGAAAATGTCCGGATACACTATGCCGAAGGCATGGGACTCCTGGCTCAATTGTGTGAAAATATCACCCTTGACAATTTTTCTGTATGCCTACGTGGAGAAAACGACAATCGCTACTTCACAACTCAAGCCGATGCCACTCATTTCTCCGGTTGTAAAGGTAAAATTATCTCTTGCAACGGACTCTATGAAGGTATGATGGACGATGCCATCAATGTTCACGGCACATACCTGAATGTGGTGAAACGAGTGGACGACACCACCTTGATAGGACGCTATATGCATCCCCAGACCTGGGGCTTCGAATGGGGACGCCAAGGAGACCAAGTACAGTTTGTCCGCTCAGCCACAATGGATTTAATTGACAACGAAAACCGAATAGCCACAATCCGTCCATACAACAAAAACAAAACACAGGGAGCACACGAATTTATCATTACCTTTGAACACCCCATTGACACCTCTATCAATGAAAAATCCCGATTTGGCATCGAAAATCTAACCTGGACACCTCAGGTTCTATTCTCTGGCAACACCATCCGGAACAACCGAGCACGGGGAGTCTTATTCAGTACTCCGCAAGACGTCCTCGTAGAAAACAATCTTTTCGACCACACATCCGGTACAGCCATTCTCTTATGCGGCGACTGTAACGGCTGGTACGAAACAGGAGCTTGCCGTAATGTTACCATTCGGAACAACCGTTTTATCAATGCATTGACCAGTTTGTATCAGTTTACCAATGCCATCATCTCCATATACCCGGAAATACCAAACCTGCAATCTCAGCAAAACTATTTCCATGGTACAGTTATCATTGAAAACAATTTTTTCAATACATTCGATGCTCCCATCGTATATGGGAAATCAGTAAACACAATAATCTTTCGTCACAACACCATACAGAAAAACACCTCTTACCCCCCATTCCACTGGAACCACCACCGTTTTTTCTTTGAACGGGTGAATAATATAATGATAACAGACTAACCTTTCCGTCTCCATACAATATAATTGATATACACACCTGCAGAATTTTCTCCATCAGTAAAAAATATCCGCCGGTCATTCTTATCCGTATACCCTCCAAAAATTTCAGAAGTACCAACCAAATAAATAGCATTCCATACCCCCAAATCCACCAGAGCCTGTGAAAAATCGTGAAATGACTCCCGTGTCTGCGTTTCTACTATCACAAAAATACCACTCCCAAATTCACACAAAGCTCTCCTAACTGCTTTTCCTTTAGGTCTGTTTTCAACCAACTGTCCTTGATTGACCAATGGATATTGTCTGAAAAAATCCCCCTTCTTTTGAATAGCTTCCTCAAACAAAGCGGTATTTTCCTGTACTCCAATAGTCATCTTCCCTTCAATGATAGCACAATATCCTTTCTTGGCTTTTCCCCACGACAACGGCTCGCCATTCAAAACAAAAGCACTTACAATTTTCTGATTATCAGCTCTGATATCCGCTGCCCAAGTGGCATAAATGATAGAAGTATCATTCAAATTTAATCGACCGACATAAAGCGAAGGCTCTGCCCCATAAGGAATATAAATACTCATCGGAACATCATTGACTACAGTATCCTGTACATCTGTATATCCATGCACGACAGAATCAACCGGCTGAATCAATGACGCCATATTTGCCGGTAGATTATTCGGGTGTCCATGCTGTTCTGTAGCCCCAACTTCCTCTTCACTACGAAACTGTTCACGCATTCCTAGCCAAAAGAATAAAAGAGCGACTAAAATCCCTCCAACAGCAAACAATCCTATACGCAAAATATTTTTATCAAATCCACTATTTATCTTCCGTTTTCCCCCTCGTTCCCCAATAATACGGATTTCGTCATCTTGTATATCGTCTACTTCTTTCATAGTTCTATTATTTCAATTCATTTTCAATCACTTCTTTCAATTGCTTTAAAGCATCACGCGAAGCACTCACGGAATGTTTCACCATCAAACTGTCGGACAAAACCAATTGTTGTTTGGTAACATGAATGTAATTAATAAAATCTCTATTGACTATCAAACTTTTACCTATTCGAATAAATACATTACTTTCCCTTCCAATCTGATTGGCAATCATTTTTTCAATCTGTCCCAACTGAAATGTCACGAGCACAGTTTCTCCATTTGCCTGAACAATATTGGAATAATTGCCGTCCGCTGAAATATAAACGATTCGGTTGTAAGCTATACGGACCAAATCCACCGAAGTTGATATCATCAGGAAATTTCCCATATTCTCATCTGAATTAACAAGACAAAACTCCATTCTCCCCACAACATCCTGCGGCATTGCATGGCTCATGCAAAACATCGCCTCATTCATATTGTCACACTCCATAAACAATTTCACAGCCGTCGAATTCTTACCCATGCGGAAATACGCTCCGGCAGCAAGGCTACCGGTCATATTATAAATCACATTGCGTTGCATGATAACCCGTTTTTTATGCCATAGTTCGGTACACTCCTTGTGTTTTCCGACTCTGAAAAGAGCACGCATAGCCTGTAATACATACCGGTCGTGCAAAAAATCACGTCCACGAGCCCTGCTGTCATCAGCAGCCTGCAAAGCAAGTCTATACAGAGATTCCAATTGTATATTAGATTCATCATCCTTATCATAACACCAAGTATCTTGACCGTTAGATTTTTCACATTTCTTCGCAAGAATCATAAAACGCAGAATATCCATATCCTGCTTATGAAACAGCCATTTAGCAAACTGATTGTTGACAAAACATGTAAGTGAATCTTTCTCGATATCTTCTTGAAGCCATTTCATGTGCCCCAAAGAAGCGTTGATAACAACCTCATAAATATCCTCCAATGGAATATCATGAGATGTTTGCTTTTGCCACAACTCACAATTAAGTTTATAGGTATCTTCATTCTTAAAACAATCACTCCAAGGAGTATTACTTCCCCAGTCCGAGATACGGAAAGTACGGTAATGCTCGGGAAGGCAAGAAATATAATGCCAAGGAGTGCAGGCATTAACCGTACCACATACACACCAACTTGCTATATTAATGCATATAAATAGAATCAATTTCATGGTTTTCATAACGTTTCAAATTAGCATAATCCAAATGATACAAGACAACAGAATACACACCATATCGCAGTCTCGGTTCAACGACCTGCTTCACTTCCCATATTTTGTGCCAATCGGAAGTTTCCACCCGCAAAACATCCCCTGCCATCAGATATTTCGTATCCAGATAATGATTTTTCAGCACTTTATATTTATTTCCTCCAAGACGCTGATAGAGCAACGAATCAGTCAAATGAGCCGACCGAATCAAAGCCTTGAACCGATTATCTCTAAACCATACCGTCCATCCAAAAGCAGGATACACCACATCCAGCGGCAGACAATACTCCTTCAACTTACCCAGATAAGGGGTAACATCCTTTAAATCGATAATCGAATTGTATGTATCCGGATTCATGACAGCTCCTGTATTATAACACATCAACACGCCTTTATCCACCGGAGGAACCGGACAGTCCAACTGCCATAAACGAATCGTAGCCGATACTATCTTCCCTTGCTTGGCCAGCAAATCGCATAAAAACTCCAACAATTCAAAATAATAATCTTGCGTAGACTTCGTCCAATCACAATCAAACTGCACCTCCCTGACATTCAGGATATCATTGTACCTCAGCATCTGTCTGATACGCTCAGCAATCTTTTCGGCATACACCTTGATTTCATCTTTAGCAATCATATACCGCAAAGCTTCAATGGTAATATAAACAGTAGGAACAATCTCGCAATCGACAGGCATCGGCTGTTTAAACATCAGGGTGGCCACCGGTTCAACCCTATCGGCATCCGAATTCACGTGCACATCAAAAAGCCGCAAATACATGCGTTCCACTTCATGTCTCTTCATAAAACATGAATCCCCGGCGGTCAGATCATAAACCGTTTTCCAATAATAAATCCCGTTCTTCGCAACACAAATGGAGTCATAATATGAAACAACATCCTGTTCTGTTTTCTCTGACGACGGATTAATTATACGGCATCCCGTAACAATCTGAAATAAAATAAAATAAAATCGTTTCAAAGCATTTGTTTTTTATCATTACTCCACAAATTTCCATGAATAATTCCAAATCACCTCATAAAACAAGCCCCCTTGTACGAAATGGGCGGTACAATGTACGAGTTGTTTTTTATAGATAACAATAATTGCCATTTTGCACGCAGATATTCAAATATGAATACTTCGATACAAAAATGGCAATTATTACTAAAAAAAAACCGAAGTCTGTTACCTTACAAAGAAGGTTTTAACCAACGAACACAACTGTTCATCAGTTAAATTATCAACACCTACCTTATCAATCAATGTATATTCTTCTTTCTTGCTGGTAATCACGAATTTGAGTTCTTTCCCTTCCACTTTGCATAAAAGGTGATAATTACCTTTGTACGTCTTTTCTACACGCACATTCTCAAAAATAGTATCACCAATTCTGAACGAAACATTCTTTCTTTGTTCTAACAATCCC
>CAKVCR010000020.1 GCA_934725835.1 uncultured Odoribacter sp. | reverse complement strand
ACCATGAATAATACAGCAATCAATTTCCAGACCATTGCCGTGGATTTCGATGGCACTCTCTGTTACAGCAAATGGCCGGACTGCGGTCAACCCAATCAGGCACTAATCACCTATCTCCAAGAATGGAGAAAAAATGGCAACAAGCTGATTCTCTGGACATGCCGCGCCGGAGAGGCTTTGTCAAAAGCTGTCGAATGGTGTCGTGAACAAAACCTCGAATTTGATGCAGTTAATGACAATCTCACAGAGATCATAGAACTCTACGGAAACAACAGCCGCAAGATTACCTGCGACTACTATATTGATGACCGGATGTTACTTCCGGAAGCAGTTAAAGCATAGAATCTCTGATGGTTCTATGCCTTTCTTATTTTACAATCCAAATATATAACCCTGCTTGAGTGACACAATAGTTCAAATTTAACATCACAGTATTAATCTGTAATACTCCAGATTACAGTTCCTACATACATCATACACAAGAATGATAATCAACTGCTATTACTGTTACTTCATCTTTGAAAAACCCATGGTATTGAACATACTATCCTTTGGCAATGTAGCTCAGAGCATAAAAGCTATCCATATATTTTCATTTTTGTATTCGCCTAGTAAACTAGGGGCAAACTAGCATTATGCATTTTCCGTCTCTACAATAAGGTGATATATTTTGCTTGTAAAATTCATTCAATTATTTTTTGATACCAGGCTTCAGAATTTTAGTCAAAGCCTTTACAATCGCATCAATTTCATCTTCAGTATTATCTTTTCCTAAAGAAATACGAATAGTTCCTATTGCGTACTCATCAGGAATATGCATAGCCTGAAGTACATGAGAAACTTGATTGTTCTTGCTGTCACAGGCTGAACCGGTGGAAACACAGATGCCCAACAAATCTAGACGATGAAGTAACATCTCCCCCTCAACATCCTTGAACGACAAGCTTACGTTGCCAGGAACGTGTTCGACCGATCCATTGCGACGATAGTCCAAGCCTAGTCCATCAAGCTGATACAGCAACCTTTTCTCTAGCGCTTCCAAATGTGCTGTATGCTCCGAAATGGCATCCACGTTGGCTTTCAACGCTGCCGCCATACCTACAATGGAAGCTACATTTTCCGTTCCTGCACGCAGACCAACCTCCTGTGCACCACCATCTGCATAAGGCTGAACAGTGTACCCTTTTCGAATGTACAGAAAGCCTATTCCCTTGGGTCCATTAAACTTATGTGCTGATGATGACAGCATATCCACGCCCAAATCTTGCACATCAATTGGGATATGTCCAACCGATTGAACAGCATCTGTGTGAAAAATTGCACCATGTTTATGAGCAATAGCGGCTAGTTCCTTAATTGGCTCTATCGTTCCGACTTCATTGTTTGAAAACATCACCGATACAAGTTTTGTGTTATCAGAAATATATTCTTCCAATGTCTCTGGCAGAACGACACCATGTTTATCAACTGGAAGGTATACTACAGGATAACCCATTCGTTCAATCGCATCGGCACTATGCAGAATAGCATGATGCTCAATTTGGGAAGTCATCAATGTACGATGATCCCCGTATACGAACATTGTTCCTTTGAGTGCCCAGTTATCACTTTCTGTTCCTCCTGAAGTGAAATAGATTTCTTCAGGAGATGCATTGATGCAAGCAGCAATAGTTTCCCTTGCCGATTGCAATGCCATTTTGGCACTCCTGGAGAACAAATATGGTTGTGATGCATTTCCATATTTATCGAGTAAATACGGTTTCATCACCTCGAATACTTCTATATCCAGTTTTGTGGTTGCCGCATTATCGGCATAAATAATTTTCCGCATTTTCTCACCTGGTTATCAATAACGATACTGGATATTCGGAATGTCCTTTTTTCCAGGGACATTGAATTCCTTCGGATCAATGATGCAAAGTTGCTTTTTGATAACGCTACGCATTTCCTTTGCAGGATTTAAGCAATACTTTATAAACTCATTCTCAGGAATATCATCCTTACATGTGGCATTTGGAAACAACAATTTAACAAATGCGGTACAAAGTCTCTTGATTGCAGTCAGGTCACGCTTGTCCGGTTTTGCTGGTATATCTAGGCACTCATCCACAATAGTTGCGTACGTCAGATCATCACGGAGTTGGTGCAGAACCTCTGCAAAATATTCCGTATTTAATGCCCACCCATTTGCAACAAGTCCTTGATGCATTCTCGGGATTTCCCATCCTGGGATAAAACCATGAAATCGATCCAATGCAGCGGGTTCTTTAAATACAGGGCTGACCTCTTCCATCATGTTTTCATTTACATTAAAACGGCTCGCATTAATATTCCCAAGAACAATGATTCCAGCATCTGCTACAACTTGAGCATCAAATCCCTGTACTTCTCCGAATTCCATGTAATCTTTCAATGCAGTCTGAATCTGATTTGGCTGAACGAATGTCATGGACTGGATTTCATCAAAGCCGACAAAATCAAAACGGGTAATCAGTCCTCCCGTCTTCCTTGCATTATCATAAACAAGGGAAGCCCTCGAAACTGTACCACCTGAAATCAACCAGCCTCGTTTGCTGATTTTTTGATACACGTAGCTCTTGCCAGTGCCTTTAGGAGCAAGTTCCATAAGGTTTACTCTTTTCTCAACAAACGGAAGCAACCGTCTGAGTACACATAGTTTTTGTTCTTCTGAATCATAGCCGGCTGGATTGTAATCTGCGGCGGCAATTAACACGTCGATCCATTCTTCAATAGAAAATGAATTGCGAGCCTCTTTATAAAAGTCCAAGTCTACCGTATACGGACAGAATGGGCTATACTCAATCAGCTTTACTACACCCTTGCCCTGTCTAGAGGAGAAGTCCTTCCCCCAAATCAACTCAATAATACCCCAGTTCTCACTTTCCTTCAGAAGAGTATCTTTCCAACGGGCAACAACCTCATTTGCAACCTCTCCAGAAGCGCCAGCCCTAGCACCACCGAAATCAGGCAGTTCAAACATGGGCTTACCGGTTTTGATGTCAACGCTTACTCGAATTCTGGCCAGGAACCGTACCGTCTCTCCATTGACCATATCAAATTTAAACTGCTCGTAGTCTTCCCTGCTCGGGATATACTGACGAATATATTTAAGTACGCTGTCGTACTCAATATTTCCATCATCGTCAGAGAATTTCATAACCAACCAGTCACGCATATATGAAGGCAGGCTCAGATTAGAAAAAAACTCAGTTCTTTCCGGGTTCTTAAGCACTACCATGTCCGCAAACACATCGCGTACTTTATCTTCCAGCATTTCTTGTTCCTCCTTCCATTAAAGGAACAAAGTGCATCCTTGTTCCTTAAATTCTTGGATTTTTATTTCAAGATCTGACTTTGTACATTCCAGATAATCTGCCAAACAATCTATGCAATAATAATCCTCTGAGTCGACGCCAAGCAGTTTTTTACACAAAGCAGACTCATCTTTTTTCAGTGCTTTTTTACATTCACAGCATGTTTTCATTTTTCTTTTCATATTATGCCTCCACCAAACGGATCAGCATTCTTATTAATGCCTTGAGTCTTAACTTTCAAGGTAATTTGGGAAGGGAGCAGACGCCCATTGGCAATAATAGAAAGATCAAATTCTTCCTCAGTAACGCCATCCAGGAGCACGCGCCATGTGCCATCCGCATTCTTCACACATGTTGCTCCATTTGATCCCAGAGAGACCTCCAATGCTGAAACAGCTCGGCTAAATTCCAGAGTTATTTCAATATGACTATTCTTCTTGGTTACAAAATTGCTCGGCTTGGGTTTGCAGGTGATTGGCGGCAGGGGCTGACTTCGCCTAAAAATCATAACTGGTACAAGCCGTTCCTCCGTGGTGTTTCCACCATGGATTTCACCCGCAACATCATGCTCATCTGTATTTCTACCAGCAGCATTTCCTCTAACGCCAAAATGCTGATAGGTATTCATCATTACATAAGTTTTGCCGTTTGATACTGCCTTCGTCATTCCCGGAAGTACAATAAAGCTATCCGCGTTATCACCCAGCTCACAAAAGCGCCCAAAGCTGCGCACGGTTGATTTCTCCGGTGCTGTAACAGGGACTACGCTCGGATCATGAAATGCAAGCGCTGCCAGGCGACTACTACCGTGGTCACCAGTTACAGCTACATATTCATGCTCTTGAAGAAGCTCGTCTACCTTCTTTGCAGCATCTTCGAATACAGAAAGCTGGTGAACAATACAGGAGTAGTAGCTCTTATCATCAGGCATGCCTTTATGGGAATAAGCATCCAACCGATCCCACTTTGTTGACATAGGATCGTTCTCATCCCATTGATGGTTATACTCCGTTTCTGTCGGCAGCAACGCAGTAGCAATTTTTACAGACTCAGGCTTAATTCCTCGGGCCTTGAGCTCATACAAGAATGCTGGTGCCCACTCAGTGCCGAAGCCATCAATCCATAGAGTAAAACAATCTTTCCCATTCATCTTGTGAAGCAATTTGAATCGGGAATCAAAACGTTCAAAAGAAGTCTCCTGCGGATAGTTGCCTGGATACCGGTTGATTAGCTTATTTTTTCGATACCAAGACATATACTCATCCACATATGTGTCTTCTCCAAGCGTATCCTTCATGTAGGCTGCTAAAATCGGATAATCAATCTGAATCATATCAGCAACTGCTGCAGGCTCCGCTCCGTTCCTCAGCATCCAGCTGATAACCTTGATTGCATACGCTTTCTCCTCATGTGTCTGATAGGTCAGCATCTGCAATCTAGTTTCTACAACGGGTAGCTTATCCAAAAGTGCAAAATACGAGTCATCAAACGATGAGAATGATAGTGCTTTCATTGCTGCCATACGCTCTTCTATCCAGCGCTGGCTTCTGTTTGAGATAAGCAGAATCTCATCACGAATTCTTTCCGGAATCTCCGCTACAGTATTTGCCTTTTTGCAGGCGTAGGAGTAATACTCATCGGTCGGATAAGCACGATACCACATCCATACCAGTGACTGCTGCTGCACATCTAAGGTCTTCCAGCGGGCAGCAACCGATACAAAATCAAAATTATTAACATTTAAAACATCCAGCACAATCTTGCTGAATTTTGCCTCACTCTTTCCATACTTTGTAGTGTAAGCAATCATATGTGCCCAGAAACCATCGTTCTGCCACCTTTCGATCAGGATATTTCCATCGACCAGGTAGTCGACCAGGTAATTAAACGGACTATCAATGGCTTTGATATTCACAGTGCCATAGGAAAGCTCTACATTTCTGTACTGAGAGGTAACAATCGTACTATATGATCCTCTACATAGAATACTGCGCCAACTCCTGAGCCAGGAAGATAAATTCTCGGCATCAGGTTCGATGGTTTCCTTGAATTTTGGAGAGTACACTGAAACATTATGAATCTCTGTTTCTGCCATACTATCTAATGTCCAAACAAAATCTTGCTGACGTTCATCCACGACCCCGACTACACGGTCAAAAAGATCCCGGCAACTGAACACTGGAACAATATATCTTGTCCTAGAAGCCTCTGACTGCATCTGCTCCCAGAAAGCTCTGAACTGGCCTCGTTGATTATCCAGCTCTCGCTTGGTGCACAGGCGAAGATACTCTCCTAAGGAAAGTACCAACACCTGCTTATCTACATATGATGACAACTCTGCGTTCATCTTATCAAACTGTGGTGCAATGTCTGGAGTCTTGCAAAAATTGGCAACATTAATCGTGACATCGCAGACCGCCTTTAACTGGCTTTCGAGCGCAGTATATGTCTGGAGACTCTCGGCAAAGATTATGCGTACTGGAAATCGGGAGCCAAAGCTCCGCTCTTGGCTAAGTTTTTCTGTAATTTCAGCAACAGTCACGATAGCTCCTCCTTATTTTATAAACAAAGTATAGAGGTCCGGATTCTGATCAAGTAGCTGAATGACCTTATTCCGGAGCACATCCTCTGGCATAGATTTAACCTTCTTCTTTGCGTCTCCGCAATACTTGTCACGAAGAAACGCATCTAATGTTTTACGAATCTCACCGACCTTATTGGACCACGTATAGACATCCGAGGTCAGAGAAGCATTCGTTTTCAGACGTGAAACCAGGATGGACCCGGCAGCCTCAAATGCAGAGCGATAACTCTCACCAATCTGTGCGAAAAAGCAGTCCATAATATATGTCTTATCCTTTAGGGCACTGATCATATGGCCTTCAAAATACTGTGTCGCATTATGAAGTGCAACGTTATCTGCAATTTTCCCGTCTTGAATCTTTTTCAGCACATCAATGTGTGTCTGCTCTGAATCGTTGACAACCCATTGAATTGGCACTGCATAATTACCACACCACTGCTGAATGGAATCAAAACCACTCTGATTCTTCCACAGTTCCTGAATACGGACCTTGTTACGATTATAGGCGACCTTGTTCAACTGCTGCTCAATTCTTGCCTCGAAATCAGCAACAGAGGAGTCATACTTCACAGCCTTTAATGCTGTATAGATATCATCCAGCTCCTCTACTGTACAATTATGTCCGTGAGACTCCATGTATTTCTGAAGGATTGGTTTTGAAGAAGCAACATTTCCCCACACCTTCTGCGCATCAGCTTTTAGAAGCTTCGTGTATTTTATCCTGTCATCCAATTCAATCTTAGACCACTGCGTGGAAGAAATAGTCCTCATAGCTTCCAACGCCGGAACCCAGGCATAGTCCAGTTTCTCTATAACAGAGCCCGGCACTTTCATGTTATCAAAGACATTGGAGATGTCGTCGCTCAGCTGTTTAATGCTCTTACGCTTCAAGCTCAATGCCTCATTCAGAACCGTAACAGCACGATACTCGACGCAGAGCTCAATCAGCTTTTCTGCTACCTGATCCTCTGTCCATGTGGAAACCTGACCCTGCATGAGCTGATGAATCGCATCAAAGAGATCGTGATTGGTCAAACCAATCTTTGTGCGCAGTGTCTCCAGTTCTGGGCACTTCTGCATAATAAACAAACTGAATGCATCGTAGACTGTATTCTGATCAAAATACAGATTTGCCAATGCCTTTCGAACAATGCCTCGCCCTGTAAACTTAACCGTGATATTGCCCATAACCTGTTCCTGATCACCAGTCTCCGACATAAAATCACAGAATAAATCAACAATCTCGTCAGCCGCCTGCTTTGCCGCAGCACCACCGAACTTATCCTCTGATACATATTTCAACACCCAAAATGGCGTACCGGCCTTTTCTGTGCACTGTTTTGACATATATTTGCGGGCTTCTGTCTCATTAACAGTCTCGCCATCCTGGAGTTTGAAAACCGTTTGAACATAAGGCTTAAATTTCTGCCAAACCTCTGATCCCGGAGAAAGATAGTTATTAATGACCTCCTCCTTGCACATGCTCGTAATCATAGTAGCAAGTGTCTGCTCAGTCAAAGGCCATGGATTATTGTCTCCACGATTCCAGCTAAACTCACTGTTCACATAATAGCGCAGAAGGAATCCCAGTATATAGCCGCATGCCAACGAGTTATAATAACCGTACGGAGCATCCTGAAGTTCCTGCCAAAGAGTATCCAATTTGATTTGTGTTCCTTGAGAAAAACGCTCTGAGATATAATTAGCAATCTTGGCAATAGCTTCAGCTCCCAGATTCCCACTGCTCTTTGAAAGTGCAACTAGTCCATCCGTATCCCAAACACCTATGGTTTTAAGACCATTTACAATATTACCGACCTGAGTGTTCGGAACAGTTTTCTGAACTCCTGCAAGGGCAGTGCTCTGTTGAATCTTCTTGAAGGCAGTATTTGTCGTCACAATCTGCTCAGGCGCTGCAGTAAAGATAGAACCAAAGATAATGTCTTTTTCAAGTTTTGTAGCAAGACTATAGGTGCCAAATTCAGAAGGGTATACCTTAGCTCCGCATACAGCCATAATCTGATCATCCATAGCTGATGTCGACCATTCTTCAACAATCACATCCGCTTCCTGAGAATACCGATCCGCATCTCCACTTTTACCATCCTCGCCGGCAAGTTCAGAGTGCGTTTTTGCATTATACCATCTATCAAGATGATCAGCTGTTAAAGCCGATTTCATAAGATAAACAGCCAGTCGTCCTGTTGTATCACTGGCAGCAATACTTTTCACTTTATCTTGCATTGCTAAATACTGACTTGACTCAGAAATGGCGATAACCAAAATACCAAACTTATAAGGACTCTTTTTCAATTCAGCCTGTACTTCGCCTAAGCGCGTATTTACAGAATTTGTTCCTGAGTCGCATACCGCGATAATCATTCTGGTAAAGGATGCTCTAGTCTTGTCCCAGATTTTTGCCTCCATGGATTTTGAGAATATGCTATTTTTTTTGAAGAGTTCATAACGAGTATACTTCTTCATAAGCATTTCTTTCCGAACATCATACACATCCGTGTTTCCAGTATACGGAATCTGGAGGCGCATATCCCCGTTGGTCATCGGATCAAGACGTATAACACCAATCTCTTCGAGATCAGAGAGATAACCCTCCACGTCGGTCTTCTCCAGCTGTCCAGCAAAGCATTTGTACAGCGTGCTTCTGGTCGCAGAGACCTTTCGCTGTGTTGCCTGGCTATACAGATTGCTTACGTTCCCAGATGACATAACCGCAATCAGGAGCATGGCCGCTTTAAAGACATGCATGTGATAATCATCGGAAACGTATTCCTTCTTAGTCATGTAATACTGGTATGCACTCTTGGCTTCCGTAGAAAAGCTTCGCACATCGCTCTCTCTCGTAAAGAAATAGTCCCACAGGAAATCCGGCGTCAGCCATTTCCATTCGTCAGGTCCAAAATTATTGATATAGTATATAAAGCCGACATTCTGCTCAGACTCTTTTGGATCCTTCATGAAACGGAATAATGTACGCTGGGATGCGCCAAAATTCTGCGCAACAATTGCCAGCATAGACAGTGTCATTGGATGGAGCGGGCAAAGCTGACGTAAGCGTTCCTTCTTATTACTCATATCCAGATTATCAAAATCGGCAAAGTTCTTGCTGATTGACTTCATCAGCATATCCTTCGTGGAATTCCACTGATCGTCCATACCTGCGCGGGTAATAATCGAATTGCCAATCAGTTCGTATGCAGCACTCTCGCTGACATGAAAATCCAAGGAATGATAGCGGTGAACAATTTGTTCATATACTTCTTCACCAATCTGGCTCACCCAGCTCGGTGCTTTATGTACAATCAGGAACATGAAGAACGGCTGCTCTTTACAGAATTCTGAAAGCGGCTGCAGAACATCATCTGTCGGATTGTTCCGAAGGTAGGATGTAAACTCATCCCAAATGAAGATAATGCCTGTTTCCTGCAGATTGTTGCCTTCGATCACATCTGCAATCCACTCCTTAAACATCTGCAGTGAAGTAAAGAATCCCCACCCCTTATCCTGATAGATACGCGCCACAACATTCGATGCTTTCAGGTTGCCATTATTGACCTCATCCCTAAGCTCTTCTAATGAAGCATAATCCTCATAGAGACCATAGGTCGGATTATCAAAAAGATCATCCCAATTAATGGATGAGTCGTTCACAGCATCCTGAGCGGCGGCAATCAGTGATTTCTTTCCATAATAAGCATTCATGCCATATTTTTCTTTCAGCTTTTCACGGATAGCATTTTCCATCGTCATCATAAGCTGTGTGCCGCTCTTAATATCCGTTGCCTGACTTTTCCAGATCACAAGGAATTCACCCTTCTGGCGAATAGAAAGAAATCTATCTCTATACGGAATCAGAATCTGTTTTGACAGGAATTTTCGGATACTTTCAATGCTGTCCTCGAATAGATGTTTCAGAACAATAGCCGCATAGCTCTTGCCGGTACCATAGGCGCCATGAATCCAGAAAGAACGCCGTTTATCAAGATCTTCAAATTTCAAAGAATCGCAGATTTTCTCAATAGCCTCCTTCATGTCCTCATGAACAATATACTCCTGCCACATTTCCGGATAGCGAGAGTCTGAATCAATGTCTACTACAGACTCGTAGTGAGGGCTCAATTCAATGTATGCACTGTACTTAGCCATAACTCCACCTCCTTTACTTAGTAATCAAATCCAAAACGTCAAGCGATGAAATCTCTGGAAACAGCATGACATTATCGAGATCAGCAACAAATGTCGTTCGAATGTATTTATCAAACTGCAGTGAAATGTCCTGCAAAATATCTTTAAAACGATCTGGGTTAATGCCAAAAATCGCCACTGGATCAACACCCTTGGCATCAGCATTACCTCTAGCTACATCCATCTGACTCAGTGTAAAGGTGTAGCGGCCAGTTGCTTCTGCCCACATATACAGAGCATAAAGGATTGCAACTGCATCCGGTGTATTCCATCCCTGTTTGGAAAACTTGTAACTGTTACCACTGGCAATCGGAATACCCTGCTTAAGGACACTTCCGATTGGACTGTGACGGAATGTTTCAAGCAACGCTGTTATAGCATTATCACGAGTTGACTGTGAGTAATCATCACCAAGCTGGAACACAAGTTCATTCTTGTCATAAACCTCTCCTGCCGGAACATTCAACATGTACCATTTAGCAATAATAGAGTTGTACGCCAAGTTGATCCAGATTACAGCCCAAGTCATTGGGTTTCCGGCACCCAGTGGCTCAATCTTTTCAAAAAGTGGTGTGGGTACTCCAGATTTTGCACCCTTTCCAGAAGCGGTCAAAAGTCCAGCCTCCTTCAGCCACACCTTAAGAGAGTCATACTGACGCGTTCCCAGTTGACCCATTGTAAAGCAATTCTCTTTGTATTCGAAGAAATGCTCTAGCCATGGACGACGAAGTCCAAAGTGCTGATACCTGTTCATACCTTTTAAATCCATGCCGTTTTCTCCTCCTGTTATGGAAAGCGACTTTGACGCTAAGCATCCTTTTCCATGTGTAAACTCAATGCAATTGCAACAATGCACACATTTATCTTCTCTGATATATATTTTACCGTTTTCTGTAATCGTAAATGCACTATATGGACATTGTACCTCACATGCCTTACATCCAAAGCAATATGCCGTCTTGTTAGCAATTCCCCGCAAATGACTTAGAACAAATCTGTCCATCTTCGAATAGGACCAGTAAGTAACAATGTTTTCACTTGCACCTGAGATACAGAATTGGAACTCTTGCTTGTTGATGATCTGCGTATAAACATCTCCATCTTTATATACGACAGGCCCTAGGATACTGCAGACATCCAACCACTTCTGACTCTGTGATACAAAGCTGAAAGAGACTCTATCATCAGCGATTTTTTCAACAACCCGATTACCACCATTAGGTAAACCGCGTCCGCCCATACGAGCCTTCCAACCACCTTGCTCGATAAATTTAGTAACTTCACTCTGTGGCTTTGTAGCTGCAGCATATTTCTCAACCTTTGAAAGGAGTCCACGCATTTCATCCGGGTAGAGATCATTAACAATACCATCCCACCAGCTTGACGACATAGGACACACAATACAGCCGACTCTAAATAAGCCTTTTCTGTATGCATCATTAAATAAAATGTCCTTATGTAATAGGTAGATGAACAGTTCCGCTGTACTCCATTTCAAAATAGGACTACAATTTATCTGATTTATATTTTTGGCACCTACACTAATCTCCTCTCGAGAAGCTCGCGCCGCGCTTTCTTCTGCGCGAACGCCTTCAAAAACAACTACCTTTATGTTATAGTCACCAGTTATTTCTCTTAACGAAATAATGGTAGGAACTGACTTATGAACAGCGCAACACCATCGCATCCTTCTTCCAGGAGGTCCAAACTCTTCCCAACTATCCTCTGGATTTAGATGACTCTTTGCTTCATAAAACCTTAAAGATGGCCAATGTTCTCTAGCCAGTTCAACTGAACGATACGTAGTAGAAAGCTCCATCCCCGTATTGCTGAATACCACAAAAAACTTATCCGGTGACAGTGCTCTGCTTACCAAATCTAGCAATACCAGTGAATCCTTTCCTCCGCTAAAAGCTACTGCAAAAGTCATCCCTTTTTCAGAGTATTCTTCATATGTTCTCCGGATGAAATCCATTGATGTTTTCTCTAGTCCCAACATCAAGCGCTCATTCTCGGCCCAGAGAGCCTCTACATCAATTGCTTCAAGTACTATGTTTTCCCGATTATATTTAATAGTAGGCTTAGTATAGAAACCACCTCCGACCGCCTCTGCTACACATTCTCCATTTAGCACATAGCGCCGGATTCCCTCTGCCCATAACAGTGGAGCGTCCGTATCCGGATATATCCAATGTTCATTGAATCCGAAATAATCCAATTCCTCCTTGAATACTGGACGAATCTCCTTTTCAATTTTGCTGTTAACAGACAGACGGTATATTCCATTCTGATTAGTCCATTCATATCCGTACATTTGGTTGACCTCTATTCTAAAATGTCACGGGTTAATTTCCGCGCACATAAACCGTTTTATTCTCATTTGACCACGCAAACCGATAATCGTCTAAAGCCTTCGGCAGGGCATAAATCATCTCTCCAGCCTGAAGCATTCCGGCATCACGAAGTTCGATTCTCAGTTCTTCACCGTCCATGCGCATCGGCAGAGTGTGGTGCTCCTCCATAAAAAGTGTCACCACATCCGGGAAGGATTGCAGCGGTGATTCCAGCGGAACAAAAGCTGCCGAAAGCGTATCGTGTGCCTGATTCAAATCCGGCGAGATAGACTTAAACCCTATCGCCGGGTATTTATTAAGAACCTCCTGCAGAAGCAGGTGTGTCCACGCAAGTCCCTGAGGCAATGCTGGTAATGTTCTCAGCCAGCTTGTGTTGATGTCTCTTGGAATGACGTAGGCAACATTTGCCTGACGGAACAAATCATCCATACGATCATGCATTCTACTGCACCATGCATCATCAATCCCGAGTTTCTCACTAAGCAGGTATCGCTCGGAATCATACATTAAAAAGGTGTTTGCTGAGCCAATCTGTAGAAGCTGTCCCATGCCACCGTATGTCAGCATGATCTTCTGCAGATAATTCTTGGCTTCTGTCGCCAACAGTACACCACCGTTATTTCTGGCCAAGTTAATCATCAGGCCTCTAAGCGTCATCGGAAAGTCTGGCTCTGTTTCGAAGATGTGTGGTGTATAGAATTTATATGGCTTTCTTGCTACAGCCTTCTTTTCAAATAGGAACCGTGCAATAGCATACACGGCGTCAATATTCTCGCAGTCATTATCATTCAGGAACATAGACAAATCCCGAGATGCTGCTCCAAACAGCAACTGGTTATTACTATATCCTCCGAACTGTGTGAAGTGAGTTTTCAGAATGTTACCGAGTTTTTCTTCGGCCTCATTCAAATCCACAAAGCTGTCAATATGGACATATCGATTACCTGGCATAGATATGATGTTCAGGCTCTCATCCAGTGCTTTCATTATAGGCGAGACTGCTGCACCAGGCTGAACTACGTCAATCAGTTCCTTAACCGTAGCACCCTGAAGGTTTATCTTACGGAGATACTCCTCCGCCTTCTCAATTGTTACTCCATAGCCAGACTGACTCGATATTGCATTCTCGCTACGAGAGGGAGTTTTTCCCTTGGCTATGCCGTATATAAATACCCTCTCTTTCTGATAACCACAGTGCAGGCACAATGCCTGTATCTGCTCCATCAGTCTAGGAATGCTATAGTTTACATTCAGCCAGTATCCATTCGAAAGCCGAGAACAATTCAGACCTTCAATTCCCTCCTTCATAATAAAAGGGCGATCTTTTCGTTGCGTCGCGAGAGAAACCTTATACAGTTCAGCCAACGCCGGATTGTTCTTTGAAATTTCCTGTTCTGTAATGCCTACTAATATACGAGCCCAGTTCTTCCCTTCTATAACATTACCGTCCACATAACAATACACCGGAATGGTCCTTTCAAAATCACGGGCGTTTGTGAAATCAAATCGAATCCAATCATCCTGGATGTCGACTTCTGGCTTCAGTTTTTCTGCCGACATAGTGTTTTTCTTCTCTCTTAAATAAGAAAGGTATGCCGTCAAAAGAGTGATTGCTGTTTCACGAAGCCTCTTATTTGCAAAGCTCTTTTTTGTTTGCTTTAGTGCCTCCTCAATTTGACCAATCATCGTCACATTCGTAAGAGGCTGTGTCAGCACCTTCTTTTTGATAAGGATAGTATTGATCTGCAGATACGATTTTCGAATTTCTTCAATTTTGAAAGGCGAGACAACACTGGGGAGCCACTTTAAGAATTCCTGCTCGACAGCTTTCTGTTTTTCTTCCATCTGTTTCTGCCTCCTATCCTCCTGTTTTTTATCATAAAACACGTAATGACCCCGCCGTATCTGTCTAGACCAACTTGCCTCAGCCAACACTGCAGCGACATCTTTTCTCAAGATCCTCTTATCGAGTGCCTCGAACACATCTGTTGGCGTAACTCCTGTCTTGTCTGAACAAGTTATATTTTTCAACGCATAATAGACTAATGTAAAGGAATCACTATACTGATTCTTCAACTTCTGGTCTCCACTATTTCTGACAAATTTTGTCTTATTAAATTTTGTGGAATTGCTGGACCATTTTGCCTTCACCGATATTTTTTCTTTCGAAGATTTCAGCAGTTCATTATAGCGAACGCGATTGTTTTTATAAATATCAACTGCTTCAGCAAAAACAATCGTGCCTGGAGCTCCCTTTGATTCTGTACCTTCATAAATAGAGGCAATACTGCGTAGGCGATTAATCAGTCCTGTCGGGCTTCGAAAACTATCATCCAGTATTTTTCCATTTTCTTCAGCCAGAACACGAAGACGACCAGAAGCCAGCTCCGCTGCACTCGTAAATGAGCTCCCTTGTTTAACCTCTGTCAAATAAACATCCAGCAGGACTACCGCTTCCTGAAGATCAAACAATTTCCTACCTAAGAAAGACTGTGATTTTTCATTCTTCATGTTTGTCTCCCTTCATAGGCATTTACAAGCAAGTGTTCTTAATGTACTTTCCACTCTTTATCCTTGCATCTTTCGGCTTTTCTGCATCTGCTGGAATTGCCCAAACCGCTCCTATCCGGAATGCTCCAGATATGCGATTCTCTGCACAGAGTACTTGAACACGGCGTGGAGAGATTTCCCATTTTTCTGCCGTCTGTTTAATTGATACATATTCCATACTTTCACCGTCTTTTCAGAAACACAACACCAGTAAAATGGCAAAATTACCTATCATTCATTATATACTTCGGAGCGAACAAAATCAATCCCTAAAAGTTTCCAAGCAACTGTTTCCACTGCTGTTTCCACTGTTTCCAAACAACATTTTCTTTTTTGTCACGGTAGCCTGACCGTTAACTAACACACAATGAAATCTGTCACCAATATGTAGCAATTGTCTCTCTCGTTACCTGCCTGCTTTGAAGGATTTTATCAGACGGCATACCATGACATCTATTATAAAAAGGCGGCACACCAAGGCCGCAATCGTTGTTGCTTCGCAAGCAGTGCAATCTTATATAAGATTGCTTGGCTCCGGATTCGATACTCTCAAAGGAAATCGGCATCGGACTGGCCTGCTTGATTGCTTCCATCAAAGTTGCATAGCCTTCCACGCTTCCTGTCAGCTCATCTACACCAAGTCTAGGCACCGGCTCACCATCGGTCTGCGAGATGTCAAACGTACTCACCGGCTTAAAAGCATTTACCTTGATTTCAACAACCTCTTTTACCGGCTCTCCGTCCTGATCCAGTACAGGCTTTCCCTCTGCGCCAATCTTGTCCTGCTCTCTTTCCATCTTGTAAGGAGCCGGTGCCATCACACGGATTCCCTTCTCGCCTTTCTTTACGAACCGCCCCATTTCCTTCCATCCGGTAAAAGATTGGCACATGGTGGCATTGGGCTTTTGCATCATGATAAGGATCTGATTGTTAACGGAATATCTGGGCATCTTGGCACAAAAATCCAGATTTGCTTTTAGTGGTTGTCGCATTTTTTGCGACAGTTCGTTTGCTCATGCCCCTGGCATACTCTGAATATCTTGATTTTCTACCCATTGTTTTTCCTCCAATTCAAAAGGGCAACCACCAGTGTCTGCAGTGTTCCTACTGCACTCTGAAAAAATGCCATTTTCCTTTTCCTCCATTTCTATTTTTAGTTTCGATATCGAAACCCGTCGACTGATTCCGATGTTATGCGCGCAAAAAACTCCTTTATCTGTACATTCATACATGAATAAAGGAGCAAAAGAGCATTATCCTATGTTTTCCATTGTATTTTCACGGTATCCTGCGTATAATAAAAGTAGGAAAATTCCTACTTTTACAGGAGGTGAATATCATGATTTCAAGAGCATTTGTAGATAATGCGAAAGTAATGTCCAAAGGACAGGTAACCATTCCCAAAGATGTACGTGACGTATTAGGCGTTGCCAACGGCGATCGCGTCAGCTTCATTGTGGAAGGAAATTCTGTACGAATTGTCAACTCTGCTGTCTATGCCATGCAGATCCTTCAGGCAGAAATGGCAGGTGAGGCCGAAACTGCCGGATTAACTTCCGAAGAAGATATTCTCGCTATGGTTCACGAAATGAGAAATGAGGAAACAAATGCATGAGAATACTAATTGATACAAATGTCCTGATATCAGCAATACTAAATCCAAAAGGGACTCCATTTCAGGCATACCTTAAGGCTGTTTCCTTTCCAAACCATGCATTAATCTGCGATCAGAATATTGAAGAGTTGCGACAGATATTTAATAAATAATTTCCAAAAAGAATCGACGCATTAAACCGTTTCCTGTCCATTGCACTCTTATCCATTGAAATTGTGCAAATTCCAACTGATGAGACCGATTCTGAGTCTCTGATCCCTAAGTGACAGGAGCCGGCCTTTTTTATCTTGTTTTGTCTTTTCTTCTGCCATAAGCAGTTCCTCATCAAAAGTAATGCTCATTAGTTCATCTATCTTCCGGGCATGTCTTTTATAATATTTTTCAAAGCAGATAAGATCTCACTAACTGCCTCATTTTCAAAAGTTTGTTGAAGTCTGTTATTAAGCTCTTGTCTTGAACTAGATTCCAGGTAAGCCTCAACAATATCTTCTTTCCATTCATTATATTCCTTTAAGTACCTACCAATATGTGAACGGATTACTTGCTCTTTTTTCTTGCTAGCTGCTTCTATATCAGTTTTTTTCTGTCTAGCATTTGTATCCTTAGATTTATTCGCGGATGAATTACTATTTTGATTTACTTTACTATCCTTAGATGTCGAAGCTTGGCAAACCTCAAAAATTCTTTTGATTTTATACTTTTTCTTAAGTTTCTCATCGATAAAGCCATCAAAATCGTTATCTTTAGAAACAATATAATAATCACTGCTTTTATCAGTTTTCATTGTTGCTTCAAGATCCTGTAAAATCAGCACATCCAACGCATTCTTAACAGTCTTCAAATCCGGACTAATCTTTTGATATGTAAAAACTGCTTTTGATTCAATAATTCTTCTGTGTGTTCCAAATGACATCCTCTGAGCATCTTCACTATAAAAAATTTTCACAGTATCAGAAGCAGTTAGCTTTGCAATACCATTCAAACCACTATCCATTACATTTTCATAATCAATGTAAAAAATCCTCATATACATCACCTTTTATCCGTAACGTCTATATCTTTCTCAGAATACGAATAACGTCCGTCTGCCCGTTGACACTCACCGCTTCTGAGCGCATAGCCGCGGGAGTCCTTCCTGCTCTGTGCCAATCTGTT
>CAKVCR010000019.1 GCA_934725835.1 uncultured Odoribacter sp. | reverse complement strand
AACAAACAATTCACTAAAAATACCGTCCGAAAGCAACCATCCTTGTTCTGAAAGCCGTATTCTATTTCCACTCCAAAACATCAAATTCCTCTTCATATAGCCCTCCAGCTTACTTGCAATTTCTCTCCACCAAACAGGGAAGGTTGTTGCAAGAAAACACGGATCAACACCCCACATTGTCCGGAAATTTGTCATTAGATATTCATTGAATAAATCTCTGTTGCTTAATTCTTCTTTTTCAAATAACAAATTACCATCATTTAAACTGTCAATATATCTTTTAATGTGAGATATATTCCATTGCCTTGATTTCCCATCAAAAGAATGCGCTGCCGCACCTATTCCCAAGTAGGATTCTTGCTGCCAATAAGAAGTATTATGACGAGAATACTTCGATTCTTTAGCAAAATTAGATATCTCATAATGTTCATAACCTATATTTCGCAAACTTTCAGAAATCATCAGATACTGCTCTGCCAACAAATCATCTTCTTGAGGGATAAACTTCCCTTTTTCGGATAATTTTTCAAACACAGAATTAGAATCTATGCTTAACATATAAACCGACACATGACTAATATCCAGTGATTTTACAATATCTATTTCTCGTTGCAAATCCTGCAGGGTACTCCCAGGTAATCCTATAATCAAATCTATCCCTATATTATCAAAACCACATTTCTGAGCCAAGGCAACCGCATTCAATGCCTGTTGAGCAGAATGAGTCCTATTTATGCGCCTTAAAATATCATCATTAAACGACTGAACTCCTATCGTCAACCTATTCGCTCCCAAATTTCTAAAAGCCAAAAGCTTCGATTTTTGCGCATCCTCCGGATTCATTTCAAGAGAAAACTCCAAATCATCGGACAGATTCCAATATTTGCGCACACAAGCTACAATAGTTCCCAATTCATCCTCTTCCAAACAAGAGGGGGTACCTCCACCGAAATACAACGTAGACACAGGAGCTGTTGAAAGATAATTTTTCCGCAACTCCACTTCCCTGCACAACGCTTCAATATACTACTTTTTCAACTGCAAAGAAGCAACAGAATAAAATCCGCAATAAAAACATTTGCTCCGACAAAACGGAATATGTATATAAATTCCTGCCATGCTGCAAATATACACCAAAATCCATACTCTCAATCCCACCCATCTCTTGTTCATCTTTTACTTAGGTATATGTCAAAAATAACATAAAGATATCACAAGTATAATACAAAGATAACAGATTATTATATTTGACTACTATTTGTCATATAATTGATATAAACAGAAACAAAGGAAAACAATAAAAAGCAGGAAGTATTTGATAATAAAGAAAGTTTCCTTATCTTTGCACCTCATTTTGAAGTGGTCTACACTTTAAACTGCAAGGCTGAACCTTAGCCATTTACCTTGCAGGCACATTTGTCAGTTAAGGATTTTCTAGTCTGCCCGACTACCGCGTTTTTCCATAACAGGCTAATTGCAAGCGCATTCCATTTCAAAAAACAAACAGATGTTCAATTTTAAAAATTAAAAAAAGTGGATCAAGTAAGTTACAAAACAACTTATGTCAACAAAGCCACAGCACAAAAAGAATGGGTTTTGATTGACGCAGAGAATCAGGTTTTGGGACGTCTTGCTGCTAAAGTTGCGAAACTTTTAAGAGGCAAGTACAAACCATCCTACACTCCGTTTGAAGATTGTGGCGACAATGTCATCATCATCAACGTAGAAAAAATCGCGTTAACTGGTAATAAGTTAACTGATAAAGTTTATACCCGTCACACCGGATATCCAGGCGGTCAGCGCCACACATCTCCGGAAGCAGTATTGAAAAGCCATCCGGAAAGAGTAATCCAGCACGCTGTACGCGGTATGCTTCCTAAAAATCGTCTGGGAAGAGCAGTATTGAAAAACCTTCACTTATATGCAGGCACTGAACACAAACACGAAGCTCAGCAGCCGAAGGTAATTGATTTAAACTCTTTAAAATAACAGATCATGGAAGTAATTAACGCAATCGGAAGAAGAAAAGCAGCAGTAGCTCGCGTTTACGTAAGTGAGGGAAAAGGAAATATCACCATCAACAAACGTTCTTTGGAAGAATATTTCACTTTACCAACACTCCAGTACATTGTAAAACAACCTCTCGAACTGTTAGGTGTTGCAGGTCAGTATGACATCAAAGTAAACCTTGACGGTGGTGGTTTCAAAGGACAGGCAGAAGCATTGCGTCTTGGAATTGCCAGAGCTTTGGTTGAAATCAATGCAGAAGACAAAGCAAAATTAAGAGCAGCAGGTTTCATGACTCGCGATCCCCGTGAAGTGGAACGTAAAAAACCTGGCCAGCCCAAAGCACGTAAGAGATTCCAGTTCTCTAAACGTTAATCTCAGTTTAGTATCTAAATTGACAGGACTTCTCAAAGAGAGCTACCTGGCAATTGCGAAAATTAAGAATGTAAACTTTAAACAAAAGACAAATGTCAAATTTCGACGAATTATTGAATGCAGGTTGTCACTTTGGACACCTTACTCGTAAATGGAATCCTAAAATGGCTCCGTATATCTTTATGGAGCGTAATGATATCCACATCATTGACCTGAACAAGACAGCAGTTATGCTTGACAAAGCTTCTATGGCTCTGAAGCAAATTGCTAAATCAGGACGCAAAATTCTGTTTGTTGCAACAAAAAAACAGGCTAAGGACATTGTTGCTGAAAAAATCGCTAATATTAATATGCCTTACGTAACCGAAAGATGGCCGGGAGGTATGTTGACAAACTTCCCCACTATCCGTAAGGCAGTGAAGAAGATGACAAACATCGACAAGATGGAGAAAGATGGTACATTCGACCACCTTTCAAAACGTGAAAAACTTCAGATTTCACGCCAGCGCGCTAAATTGGACAAGAACCTGGGTAGTATAGCCGACTTGACTCGTCTGCCGGCAGCTCTTTTCGTTGTTGACGTAATGAAAGAAAACATTGCAGTTAAGGAAGCTCGCAGTTTGGGCATTCCAGTATTTGCAATGGTTGACACAAACTCAGACCCAAGCGGTATTGACTTTGTAATTCCATGTAACGACGATGCTTCTACTTCAATTAGCCTTATCATTGATAATGTAGCAAATGCTATCAAAGAAGGTCTGACTGAACGTAAAGCAGAAAAAGACAAAGAAGGCGCAGATAAAAAACCGGTAGCAAAGAAAAACGAAAAAGTAGCCGGTGCTGAAGCAGAAGAAGTTGCAGAAGAAACTGCAACAGAAGAATAATTTTTGAACTTTTAATGCTCTATCAATTATGGAAATAAAAGCAGCTGACGTAATGAAGTTGCGCCATGCAACTAACGCAGGTATGATGGACTGTAAAAAAGCTCTTCAGGAAGCTGAAGGAGATTTCGACAAAGCAGTTGACATCATCCGCAAAAGAGGTTTGATTGTTGCTAGCAAACGTGCAGACCGCGAAGCTAAAGAAGGCTGTGTTCTGGCTCGTGCAGAAGGCAAAAAAGGAGTTATGGTTAGCTTAAACTGCGAAACAGACTTCGTTGCTAAAAACGAGAATTTCGTTAATTTTACACACCGGATTCTTGACTGCGCATTCGAAAATATGCCTGCAGACAAAGAAGCATTATTGGCTTTGACTATTGACGGACGTTCTATAGCAGACCATATTTCAGAACAAACCGGTGTTATCGGTGAAAAACTGGAATTGGCTTATTATGGCAAAATCGAAGCAGAAGCAACTATCGCTTACATTCACCCGGGAAACAAATTAGCAACTGTTGTTGGTTTCAACAAAGAAGCTGAAACACAGGTGAAGAAAGACGTTGCTATGCAAGCTGCAGCTATGGCTCCTATTGCAGTTGATAAAACTGATGTTCCACAGAACGTTATTGAGCACGAATTGCAGATTGGACGAGACAAAGCACGTGAAGAGGGTAAACCGGAAAACATGTTGGATAAAATCGCAGAAGGTCGTCTGAACAAGTTCTATCAGGAAGCTACTCTGTTAAATCAAGCATTTGTAAAAGATGCTAAACAGAGCGTTAAAGCTTATCTGACTTCAGTAGACAAGGATTTAACAGTAACAAGTTTCATCCGCTTTACTTTGAACGACTAATTCAAAGGTCTGTTTATCATAAAGCGCTTTCATTTAGGAAGCGCTTATTTTATAAAAAAAGAACAAATGAAATTCGCTAAGTATCTGTTACTTTTCCTCTGTTTTGTTCCATTGCTACTTTTTAGGGACTTCACTCCAAACAATGAGTTGAAATATTTAAGTATAGCCGACGAAGCACTACGTGACGGTCATTTCTTTGCTTTTTGGAATCATGGTGCTCCTTATGCAGATAAACCGCCTTTGTATCTATGGATTACAATGCTAGGGAAATGGTTATTCGGTACACATAACATGTTCTTTTTAGGTCTTTTTTCATTGGTACCGGCAATCATCACACTACATATTATGAATAAATGGGTGACACCATTTCTCAACGAACGCTACCGTAATAGTGTGTCATTGATGATGATGACTTCTGGACTTTTTGTAGGTTCGGCAATTGTGTTGCGTATGGATATGCTTATGTGTATGTTTATTGTACTTGCTCTTTATGCATTTTATAAACTATATACAAGAAAAGGAAACAGATACGATTCAATACTATTACCTATCTATATTTTTCTCGCTATTTTTACCAAAGGACCCGTTGGTATTTTGGTCCCAATTATTAGTATCCCGGTATTTCTATGGTGGCAAGGTAAAATTCGTACGTTTGGGCAATATTTAGGATGGAAACAATGGAGCATACTGCTGGGATTATGTATCATATGGTTTGGTTGTGTATATCTTGAAGGAGGAAAATCATATCTAAACAACCTATTGTTTAATCAAACAGTTAACCGAGCTGTTGATGCATTCCACCACAAAGCCCCCTTATGGTATTACCTGAAAACTATATGGTATTCTCTCGCTCCTTGGATTTTACTATATATTACCGCCATTATCCTAGGGTTGCGTAAAAAACTACTGAATAGTGACATAAAAAGGTTTTTTCTGGTAATTATTACAACAACTTTTATAGCATTATCTATATTCAGCGGTAAACTGGATATTTATATGTTGCCGATTTTTCCATTTATCGGATATCTTGCCGGTTTAATGTTACCGTCGCTACCAGAGCGATGGTTACGAATCATGATTGCCATACCCGCATCTATTTTAATGCTGGCTTTTCCTGGTTATTTTATAGCACTTCACACTATCAAATTCCCCTTTACTCCGACAATCATCTACCCACTATCGACTTTTATACTGACAATCGGTGCTATAGGTGCTCTATACTTTTTATACCACAAACAATTGCTAACAGCAATCAACTGCATGGCAATTGGTCTTCTTGTCACTGTTTTTGCCGGTTCTTTTGCAGTGCCCGCATTGAACCCAATGATTGGTTTCAAAGCTATCACCACAAAAGCTGAAGCCATTGCACATGAAAGAGGAATAGAAGACTATCACTATTATCCCTTTAGAAGTGCAGAAAACATGGATGCCTATCTGGGACAAAAAGTTTATCCTATCAATATTGACGAAATAAAAAATCGCATCGGAAAAGAAAACTTTATCCTTTTTATCCGAGACAAGGAAAGAAAAAGAAATCCTGAACTCTATACTCTCACAGAAAATACAGAGTCCTACCATTGTGGTAACTATTGGGTATTTGTATTTTCATCAAACAGCAAATAAATGATATACGTTATTGGTTTTCTAGCTCAAATCTGCTTTTCCGGACGTTTGCTTTTTCAGTGGATTATGTCAGAAAAAGCCAAACAAGTAGTTTCCCCATCCATTTTTTGGCTACTAAGTCTACTCGGTTCTTATCTATTGTTTTTCTATGGCTGGCTACGCAGTGACTTTGCCATTATACTTGGACAATTAATCTCATATTATATCTATATTTGGAATCTGGATATAAAAAATGAGTGGAAGAAAATCCCTCGCCCTATACGTTATATAATAATTGCAACTCCTTTTATGGCAATAGGATATATGCTTAATGAACTTCAAACTTTCGTCGGCGAATTCTTCCATAATGAAGACATACCGCTTTGGCTGTTAATTTGGGGATCTTTAGGACAAATCATATTTACTCTACGTTTCATCTACCAATGGATATACTCTCGAAAGAGACAGGAATCTCTACTACCTCTGGGTTTTTGGCTCATTAGTCTCACCGGTTCATGTATCATTGTCAGCTATGCACTGGTTAGACACGATCCCGTCCTCATATTGGGACAATCAACAGGTCTGATAGTATATATTCGCAATATCTGGATTATGAAACACTCCAAGAAAGGATGTATTTGAATCTGCTATAAATTGTTATCACCTACTTCATAGTTGATGTAGCGTTTCTTCATCCAGCGATAAGCAAAACAATCCTTGAATGGCCCAACCAACCTATTAAACAAGTGGTATTTTGATTTTCCAGCCATACGCGGGAAATGACGGACTGGCACTTGAAATACTCGCCCATTCTGCAATTGAATTAAAGCTGGTAAAAAACGGTGCATACCGGTAAAAAACGGGATACGTTTTGCATAATCAGTATGAAGAATTTTCAAAGGACATCCGGTATCCTCTACTCCATCATGAGTCATCATACGCCGGAAACCATTAGCTATCCTTGAAGACAAATTCTTGACAAAACTATCCTTTCGTCCTGTCCTTATACCCATCACCAACTCATAATCATCCGTATGTTGCAATAATAAATTAAAATCTTCAGGAGTTGTCTGCAAATCTGCGTCAATGTAACCTACCAAATCCGAATAGCAATAATCAATCCCCGCCTTCATCGCTGCACTTAATCCTCCATTTTGTACACATTCAATAAAAAAGAAGTCCGACTGTCTGCTGCATATTTCCTTCATCATATTTCCACTGGCATCTGTAGAACCATCATTCACAAAAAGTACACAAGTTTTCACTTGAGACTGTTCTTTAAATTCTTTCAATACGGTCTCCAACCGAGACATATTTCCCTCCTCATTAAACACGGGAACAACAATGGTAAATTTGTAAGTTGCAGTCTTATTTTCCATTCCACTATCAAATTTGGTTTTCCGTCAAGATACGACTTCATGAATTAGGGCGCAAGTTACAAAGAATTATGCAAATACAGACTTATCCTCCCTTACAAAAAAATATATACGCTATTTTTTAGAGCTTTGTTCTTAAATATCGGACAAAATTAGTTAGCTTTGTTCTACATTTATAGCACCATAGCTATTCATATTTATACTATTAAAAGTCAACAAAACAATGAAATACAAAAGAGTACTGCTAAAGCTAAGTGGCGAATCGCTAATGGGCGAACAGAGATATGGCATTGATGTTAAACGAGTTGAAAGCTATGCACGTCAAATAAAAGAAATTGTAGACATGGGCGTGCAAGTTGGTATTGTTATCGGAGGAGGTAACATATTTCGCGGATTAAGTGGAACTAACAAAGGTTTTGACCGCGTTAAAGGAGATAGCATGGGAATGTTAGCAACAGTCATCAATAGTTTAGCTCTAAGTTCTGCTTTAGACAATGAAAATTGTAAAAATAGAGTTTTAACAGCTATCCGCATGGAACCTATTGGTGAATTTTACTCAAAAGCTAAAGCTGTTGAATACCTGGAGAATGGGTATGTTACAATCTTCAGTGCAGGTACTGGAAATCCGTACTTTACAACAGATACAGGCAGCAGTCTACGAGCCATTGAAATCGAAGCCGATGCTATGTTGAAAGGAACACGTGTTGACGGCATTTACACAGCAGACCCGGAGAAAGATCCTCAAGCCATCAAATTTGACGAAATCACATACGATGAAATTTACAACAAGGGACTGAAGGTCATGGATCTCACAGCCACAACCATGTGCAAAGAGAATCATCTTCCCATTGTTGTATTCAACATGGACGTAGAAGGCAACCTCAAAAAGGTGATGAGTGGAGAAAAAATAGGTACAGTCGTTTATTAAAATTAGGAAGAGAGGTCTATCGCAACTATGAGTATCCTCGATACCATAAATACACCTGAAGATTTAAAGAAAGTGCCCGAAGAATCTCTGGAACAGTTGTGTGGAGAAGTTCGCCAAAAAATTATTAATGACTGTGCAGAAAATCCCGGACATCTTGGCTCTAGTTTAGGAACGGTTGAATTAACCGTTGCACTTCATTATGTCTTTAATACACCCTATGACAACTTGGTTTGGGATGTAGGACATCAGGCATATGCCCACAAAATACTGACCGGACGAAAAGAGGCATTCAAAAACAAGCGACTTTATGGAGGTATTAGTGGCTTCCCACGCCGTGAAGAAAGCGAATACGATTCATTTGGCACAGGTCATTCCTCCACCTCCATTTCTGCTGCGTTAGGAATGGCCATTGCATCGAAGATAAAGGGAGAAGAAGATCGCCAGAACATTGCTGTAATTGGAGATGGTTCAATGACCGGAGGCATGGCCTTTGAGGCATTGAATAATGCCGGTGTATACAATTCCAATCTTTTGGTTATCCTAAACGATAACAACATGGCCATAGATCCCAATGTTGGAGGTCTAAATGAATACCTGCTTGATATTACAACCTCTAAGACCTATAATAAAGTAAAGAAAGATGTATGGAATGTATTGGGCAAGCTCAACCGCATCAGCCCTGGCATGCGTAGTTTTATCCAAAACATTGACAATAGTATCAAATCCATGCTTCTCAAACGAAGCAATCTGTTTGAAGCTATGGGGTTGCGTTATTTTGGTCCCGTTGATGGGCATGACGTTGAACACTTGGTTAAAGTGTTGGACGACTTAAAGCACATCAAAGGTCCTAAGGTTCTACATTGTATTACAGTCAAGGGAAAAGGATTCAAAGAGGCAGAAACCCACCAGACAATTTGGCATGCTCCCGGAAAATTCAACAAAGAAACCGGAGAGCGCATCAAAGAATCAACGACCAATGTCCCCATCAAATTTCAAGATGTATTTGGACATACAATATTGGAACTTGCTAAAAACAATCCCAAAATTATTGGCATTACTCCGGCGATGCCAACCGGCTGTTCATTAAATATCATGATGCACGAGATGCCCGACAGATGTTTTGATGTTGGTATTGCTGAGCAACATGCTGTGACTTTTTCCGCCGGATTAGCAACACAAGGATTTATACCATTCTGCAATATCTATTCGTCTTTTATGCAACGGGCATACGATCAGGTCATTCATGACGTAGCCTTACAAAAATTAAACGTGGTATTCTGTTTGGACAGAGGAGGATTGGTTGGTTCAGATGGAGCTACTCATCACGGAGCATACGACTTGGCATATTTCAGATGTATACCGAATATGATTATTGCAGCGCCACTGAATGAAGAGGAATTACGCAATATGATGTACACAGCCCAGCTGTCTGACCAGGGGCCGTTTTCAATCCGCTACCCACGTGGACGCGGCTCTATGCTTAATTGGCACACACCTTTCAAGCAGTTGGAGATTGGTAAAGGATATCGCCTGACTGATGGAAAAGATGTTGCCATCATTTCAATCGGTGCCATTGGCATGGAAGCTCAAAAAGCCATCAAAATGACACCTGAAGTTTCTGTTGCTCAATATGATATAAGATTCTTAAAACCCATTGACGAGGATTTGTTGCATGAAGTATGCTCTCATTTTTCAAAAATCATTACCTTGGAAGATTGTACACTGAATGGAGGTTTAGGAAGTGCTGTTTCTGAATTTATTGTAGCACACCACTACAATGCCCATTTAGTCACATTGGGAATACCCGATAAATTTATCGAGCATGGCACACAACAGCAGTTGTATGCTGAATGTGGCTTCGATGCGGCAAGTATTGCCAAACAAATAAACCTCTTGAAAGAGGAAATTAAAACAGAAACATCCTTATGAATATCAACTTAATATTACCCACAACCGAAGCCTGCTGCAAAAAATTAAAGCAGGCATTTGCCACTCTGACTGATACAGAAATCCAAAGTCTTGTGACACCCGATTCTATTCGGTTTCACAAGAAAGGAGAGCATATTTATGAGGAAGGCAACCGCATTAAAGGGTGTTATTTTGTATATTGCGGTATTGTTAAAATCTACCAGACCGGACATGAAGGGAAGGAACAAATAATCAAATTCGACCAAGAAGGAGATATTTTCGGTTTTCGCTCTGTTATTCGTCATGAACCGGCCTGCAGTTCCATTGAAGCCATGGCAGACACCGTGCTATGTTATATTCCTGACACGGTACTACATCATTTGATAAAAAGTAATCCTGGTTTTGCATATGATATGGTGCAAATCGCCTGCAAAGAATTAGGCGACTCCAATAGATATATCCGTGATATCGCTCAAAAATCCGTCAGAGAACGGCTTGCTGAAATACTGCTCCTTTTAGCCGGAGATTTTGGTATGGAAGAGGACGGAACATTAAAACTCAATATCACTCGGGAAGATTTGAGTAATTTTGTCGGCACAGCAACAGAGACAGTAATCCGTTTGCTATCAGATTATAAAACAGAAGGACTTGTTGATTCAAAGGGAAGAAAAATCAAATTATTAAATACAGAAAAATTGAAAATGATTGCTGGTTTGTAATTTTTTCGTACATTGAGGGCACAAAACTAACAACAACTTCAAAAACGATACGAATATGTTACAAATTTCCGACAAAGGGAAAATGGTTCCAGCCTCTCCCATTCGCAAGTTAGTGCCTTATGCCAATCGGGCAAAAGAAAGGGGTATACGGGTTTTCCATCTAAATATTGGTCAACCGGACATCGCAACTCCCGAAATCGCCCTCGAAGTGGTAAGACGTATACAAATGTCTGTAATCGAATATACTGATTCAGCTGGCAACCACACATTACGCTCAAAATTAGCCAGTTATTATCAAAAATTAGGAATTTCAATTGACGAAGATAATATCTTAATTACTACCGGTGGTTCGGAAGCCATCCTTTTTGCCTTTATGAGCACCCTGAACGAAGGAGATGAAATCATAATTCCCGAGCCATTCTATGCTAATTATGCAGCATTTGCTATCATGGTCGGCGCAAAAATAAAAACCGTAACCGCCACTATTGATAATAATTTTGCCCTCCCTCCCATCAGCGAATTTGAAAAATTAATTACGCCTCGCACTAAAGGAGTTGTCATTATCAACCCCAATAATCCGACAGGTTATCTCTATTCCCAATCAGAATTGGAAGCCTTGGGTGAAATGATAAAAAAACACAACCTGTATCTCTATTCAGACGAAGTATACAGACGCTATTGTTATGATGGACTAAAACATTTTTCTGTTATGAATCTAAAAGGCATTGAAGAAAATACAATCCTGTTTGATTCTATGTCTAAAAGATATAGCGAGTGTGGTATACGTGTCGGAGCAATCATCAGCCGTAATAAAGAAGTTCTCAAAACCTCTCTTAAATTTGGAATGGCCCGCCTATGTCCTCCGGCTTTAGGACAAATTGCTGCCGAAGCATCTTTAGAAACGTCAGATGAATATTTCCACAACGTTTACGAAGAATACATTCGCAGACGAGATTTTATGGTTCAAGCATTAAACAAAATGCCTGGAGTCGTATGCCCCACTCCTCAGGGTGCTTTCTATTCTGTTGTCAAACTTCCAATAGATGATTCTGAGAAATTTGCCCAATGGTTGCTGGAAGAATTTGACTATAACCGACAAACAGTAATGCTCGCCCCTGCTAGCGGATTCTACCATACTCCAGGGTTAGGAAAAAATGAAGTGCGTATTGCTTATGTTCTTAAAATTAGTGATTTACAAAAAGCCATGGAAGTATTGGATGTTGCATTAAAAACATATCCGGGCAGGACAGAATAAATCAAAAAACAATAATTAAAGCCTAAATTGCCTATCTTTTCCCTGGAATTGACAGCTTTTAGGCTTTAAATTCTCGGCTATTCGCTTTTTTATTATCTTTGTAGCCGAAAACGAATGGATTTTCCGTTTTGTATCTAATTTAAAATATTACTATGACATCGGACTCTGAATTTGACAGTATCAGACCTTATTGTGGCAGTGAAGTACAAACGGCTGCAATGCGTCTCTCTCAATCTCCTGAATTTCTAGGGTTGTTTTCGCAACTGCTCAAAATAGACAAGGACCTTGTTGTAAAAAGTCTTCAACAGATTTTTACGAGAGACCTGTTCCAAGAGAACTTCTTCGGTCCTGCCATTCAGGCGTTAATACAAATGACCACTGATGGTGTCACTGTTGAAGGACTCGATTTGGTGGACAAAAATACATCCTATACATTTATGTCCAACCATCGGGACATCATTTTAGACTCTGCCATACTCAATGTGCTGCTACGTGGACATGGAGCTAAATATACCCGACCCGCTATCGGTAGCAATCTCTTGATAAATAATTGGGTTACTGACTTTGTAAAATTAAACTCGTGCTTTGTGATTGAACGTGATATCACAATACGCGAAATGCTGACCAGTTCATCTGTCCGTTCAAAATATATTCGGGAAACGATTAAAGAAAATCAAGATTCCATTTGGATTGCAGAAAAAGAAGGACGTACCAAAAATGGTGATGACCGTACACAACAAGCGTTACTGAAGATGCTTAAAATGAGTGGAGTACCCAACTTTGCAGCCAACTTTAAAGAATTGCGTATCATGCCATTGGCTATTTCTTACGAATGGGAACCGTGCGACTCACTGAAGACACAGGAATTATACACCCGTACTGTCGGAGAATATGTAAAGACTCCTGAGGATGATATGAATAGTATGCTGACAGGATTAAGCAGTTACAAAGGACGTGTACATTTCCACATTGACCGATTAACGGATACCGAATTGGACGGATTAAACAAACTCCCGACAAATGGTAGCAGAGTTGAAGCATTGGCTGCTATTATTGATAATAAAATTCACCGGAATTTTAAATTATGGCCCAATAACTATATCGCTTATGATTTGCTGCATTCGGTGAACAAGTTTGCCGCTTTTTACACACAAGAAGAAAAAGAAAAGTTCATGCAAGTCATGACTCAAAAAATAGACAAGTTGGAAGGCAATGTTTCAATGCTTAACAACATCTATCTGGAAATATATGCTAATCCGGTTAAAAACAGTCTGAAACTATAAATATATGAAAATTATCCGATTACTAATCATGCTGACGGCTTTCCTCATCATGGTTTCAAGTGCATTGATTCTCTTTGCACCAACCGATCTTAAGACTCCCGTATATATCAATATCGCAGCAATGGCATGTCTGGTTGCTGTTGTTACTCTCTTGAATTTTCATAAACAAAAAGAAAACAAAGAGTAATGTATAGAGTTAAACGCACTATATACGTAGACAATCAAGCTATTGATGTCTGGTTCGGACTGGTTAGCAAAACCAAAAACGGAAAAAATGGTAAGTATACGGTCTACATACTGACAGATGACCCTAACAGACCTCTGAATCATGCAGAACCTATACTCAGCAATATCACCTCTAAGGAAACAGCTATCAAACGGGCAATTGAATATACCAAAGAACTGTTTCACAATCTATTAGAAAACCAGAAATTGTAATTACATATTAGAGCTATAAATCATGGAAAGAAAAGTCAGAGTAAGATTTGCTCCCAGTCCTACCGGAGCATTACACTTAGGCGGCGTTAGAACAGCACTCTTCAATTACTTGTTTGCCCGCCATCACGGAGGCGATTTTCTTTTGAGAATAGAAGATACAGACCAGACAAGATACGTTCCTGGCGCTGAAGAATATATTATAGAATCATTAAAATGGTGCGGCCTCACCATTGATGAAGGTGTCGGTGTTGGCGGGAAATATGGTCCTTATCGCCAAAGTGAACGCAAAGAAATATACAGACAATATGCGCTCCAGCTTGTTGAATCCGGAAATGCATATTATTCATTTGATACAGCAGAGGAATTGGATGCTTTACGAAAAGAATGCGAAAGCAAAGGCGAAACCTTCATGTATAATGCAAAAAGCAGAGGAGGTTTAAAAAATTCACTGAAGCTGTCCAAAGAAGAAGTACAAAAATTGTTAGACTCAGGCACTCATTATGTGATTCGCTTTAAAATGCCTGAAAACGAGGATTTAAAGCTATATGACATCATCCGTGGAGAAGTACACTTCAACAGTTCTTTATTGGACGACAAGGTGCTATACAAATCTGATGGCATGCCTACATACCACTTGGCAAATATCGTCGACGACCACCTGATGGAAATCAGCCATGTTATACGTGGAGAAGAATGGTTACCGTCACTTCCCCTTCATGTTTTATTATACAGAGCATTCGGCTGGGAAAATAGTATGCCAGAATTTGCCCATCTGCCTTTAATTCTTAAGCCGGTTGGTAATGGAAAATTAAGCAAACGCGATGGCAATAAAATGGGATTCCCTGTATTCCCGATGGAATTTACAGACCCTGCAACAGGAGAAAAATGGCACGGATATAAAGAAGACGGATATTTCCCGGAAGCATTCATCAATATGTTGGCTCTCTTGGGATGGAATCCAGGTACTGAACAGGAAATCTTTACTTTAGAGGAACTTTGCCAGCTATTCTCTTTGGATCGCGTAAAGAAATCAGGTGCCAAATTTGATCCGGAAAAAACAAAATGGTTTAACCATAAATATCTGATTGCGAAATCAAATGCAGAGCTTGCCGAATTAGTAAAGCCTTATCTGGAAGCCGATGGATTAAACTTTGACAAAACTAAAGTGGAACGAATCTGCTCATTGATGAAAGAGCGCTACAACTTTGTTGCCGATCTTTACGAAGACTGCAAATTCTTTTTTGTAGCACCGACAGAATTCAATGAAAAAGACTCTAAGAAATATTGGAAAGAAGACACACCGGCACTAATGAATGAACTGCTGGATATTTTGAAATCCATTGATGACTATTCATTTGCCAATACAGAAAAAATTATTTCTGCATGGATTACAGAAAAGCAATTAGGGTTTGGCAAAGTAATGAACCCTTTCCGTGTAGCAATTATTGGTGCAGCCAAAGGACCGCACATGTTCGATGTTATCGAGATTATCGGTAAGGAAGAGACTATCCGCCGAATGGAAAAAGCCATTGCTGCAATGTAACAAAAAGAAATCCTCGAGAAAAATCAATTTCTCGGGGATTTCTTTTTATTTTTCGCAAAAATCATCTCCATAGCGAGCTTCTATTTCATCAAATACCCGCCAAAGTTCTTCTATCGACGGAGCTTGCAACATACGTATACGCAAATCCCTGAAATGTGGCAACCCCTTAAACATTGCTGCCATATGCCTGCGCATATGCAACAAACCACGCACCTCGTCAATCCACTCTACAGAAAGCATAATCTGCTCTTTTATAATCGCTATTTGCTCTCGCACAGAAAGATCTGACAATATCTCTCCTGTTTCGAAATAATGTTTAATCTGTTTGAATATCCAGGGACGACCGATGGTTGCCCGACCAATCATCACTCCATCTACCCCATAACGTTCAAAAGCCTCCTTCGCTCGTTGAGGAGAGGTAATATCTCCGTTACCCAATATCGGTATCTTAATGCGTGGATTATTCTTCACTCTTCCTATTGGCTCCCAATCCGCTTCGCCTGTATACATCTGCGACCGTGTACGTCCGTGTATAGCCAAGGCCTGTATTCCAACATCTTGCAAACGCTCTGCTATATCTTCAATAATGATATTTTCACAATCCCAGCCTAAACGCGTTTTTGCTGTTACAGGCAATTTTACAGCCTCTACAACACTCTTTGCCATCTCTACCATCAAAGGAATATCACGCAACAAACCGGCTCCTGCTCCTTTTTGTGCCACTCGCTTTACGGGACAACCAAAATTAATATCTATAAAATCAGGTTTCGCCTCTTCGACAATCTTGGCTGCTTCTACCATAGAATCTATATAGCGCCCGTATATCTGAATCGTCACCGGACGCTCTTCTTCATCAATCGTCAGTTTCTTGACCGATTTATTGACCGAACGTACCAAGGCATCTGCAGAAACAAACTCAGAATAAAGCCAGTCAGCACCATATTTTTTACAAAATTTCCTAAACGGAGGATTTGTCACATCTTCCATCGGCGCCAATATCAAAGGACGCTCTCCTATTTCTACGCCTGCAATTTTCATAAATCTTTTTATTCAGATAATTTAAACCCCAATATTCGTCTCTTTAGCACAAATACCTTAAATTTACGGCAAAAATACGGAAAAATGCTGATATTGAAAATTCTCCTCATTGCTTTAAGTGTCCTCTCTACCGATGGGAAATGGGTTCGCGTCAAGACAACCGAACACGTATCATTTTTATTCCCTAACACTCCACAAAAACTACAACAAAAAGTAAATGGTATTCCATCAACTATTTACCAGACAAAAGATCTTGTTTGTGTAGCTGGCGTTGTCTGCTCCGACTTTTCAGTCAAGAAAATAAAAATGACCAATGAAGTAGCACAGGCATTATATGAGGAATTAAAAGCCGGAACCTTAAGTATGGAGACTGCTATATTAAAAAACGAAACAACAGTGCCCTATGAGAATATGCTTATCAAAGAAATTGAATATTCTATCATTAAGGACAAGCACGAAATGACCTATTTCAAACGCTTTATCTTCAGAGACAATTTTATTTACCAAATATCTATAGGAGGCCTCAACCGCTATACGGATACTCTCCTGAAACAGCGGGAAATATTTTTCAACTCTTTTATCTTTGAATCGGAGAAAGAGACTCGGGAAAACGATAAAGGAAACAATCGAATTAATTGAAACACAAAACATAAAGAGACATGAAGACTATTTTATCATTCCTATGCCTTTTAATTGTGTCAGCAGGATTTTCGCAATCTCAACAGAAAAAAGACACAACTGAACAAAAAAATGCACTCAGTGTAGCGGAACTTTTTGTCATCGGCAAAAAAACATACCAAGAAGCTTATGCTCCCTTCAAAAGTCATTCTCGCGGATTTTATGTAGGCTTTATGAATTTTGCCAAGTTGCCGAAACAATACAATGACATACAACTAAATGGCTCCGGTTCATTCACTTTTCAATTCAATATCTTCAATCATGATATCGAATTGAACAAACGGAATAACATAGGACTTACAACAGGATTAGGACTCGAATACCAACGCTTCAGATTTGATGATGCCAACTATACTCTCACAAAAATAGACGGAATCACATCTCTTATGAAAGCAAAAGAAATATACAACGATATTGAAAGCGTAAAACGCAGTAGTTTTAAAAATCTATATCTGACCATTCCCTTGATGCTTGAAGTTCAATTTCCTGCTTCTAAGTATGCTAGTAAACGCTTCTACGTATCCGGTGGCTTTATGGGGGGTGTAAGGATGCATTCAAAAACCAAAGTTGTTTACAACAACTCTGATAACAATAAGGGAAAAGAAAAAAATAAAGGCAATTTTAATGTCGTACCATTTAAGGTGGATGCTATTGCACGTATCGGTTATGGTAAAATCAATGTGTGGGGAAGTTACACGATTACCAATCTCTTTAAAGACAATAATCTGTCCGGTTTGAATATTTACACGCTTGGATTCGGAATAAATATCTGATAAAAAACGAATGTCCTGCAGCTAATCTGTAGGACGTTCGCTTTTCTTCGCTTGCATAATGCACGTTTGCCTGTCAATGGAAGCCTGATGAATCGCCTTAAATATTTTCTCCAAAAACTCAGCATCCAATCCCTGTTTATCGCCATAGGCAAATACCTTTTCCAATATTTTTTCCCAACGTCCGGCCTGCAATATTGTGATATTGTTTTGTTTTTTATACTTACCGATTTCATCAGCCACCTTCATACGGAGAGCAAGTAAATCCAGTAATTCTCTGTCTATAACATCAATACGGGCACGTAAGTCATCTATACTTTCCCGATATTCAATATTTTCCGTATGAGCATTACGATTCAC
>CAKVCR010000018.1 GCA_934725835.1 uncultured Odoribacter sp. | reverse complement strand
CACGGCATGTCCATCAACGAAACCAGTTACACGCTCTGCTTCTGCAATGAAAGCCACTTCATACAGCTTTTTAAGAAAAAGTATGGAATGACACCGGGGGAATATGTAGCTGGCTGTTTCAGGTGCTAAGATCATGTTAACAATTTTATATTCTGCCGTGGCAGATGAATAGTACTTTTATCATTCCTTAAAACTCCTTGTTTATCCTTGATTTTACTGGGTTTTGGGCACTTTTGCCTTCAACCTTATTTCGGTATAATTTTGCTTAATTGGGCATATTTTTTCACTTGTTTGTCGTAAATACTGTCGTAACGGAGTTTTCTCTACGACAGCACATTTTTTAAGAAGTTGTTTTTTCTGCCGGGAGGCAGACATAGCTGCATCCACGGCAATTTACTCACTCATACCAAAACGAAAAACTTTACGACACTTAAGAGGATTTCTTACGACAACTCTCATCCATAAGTAAAACTTCTGCCTGTGCATCTTCAAACTTAAAGTGTGTGTAAGTGTTCAGTGTCACTCCGATATCACTGTGCCCCATAAGGTACTGCAAGGTCTTTGGATTCATTCCGGCCTTTGCCATGTTACTGCAATAGGTGTGTCTGCATACATGGGGAGTTATTTTCGGAAGCTGCACCCTGTAGATACGATTGTATTTTTTCACAACATGCTGAAAATATTTCTCCCAATGCAAAGCCACCATCGGCATCTCATTTTTATCCAGAAATAAAAATCCACACCTGCCATCAATCATAGGCTCCACCTTAGGTTTCGGACGACTGCCAATAATCCGTTCAAAGCACTCCTTCACCTCTGGTGTCATGGGAATCATGCGCACACCACAGGCTGTCTTGGTATCCTCTATGATATAGTGCATATCTCTGGTTCTCTGTAACTGATGGTCCACATTGATACGATTATTCTTAAAATCAATATCGCTGATGGTTAGCCCGCAAAATTCAGAGATTCGAAGTCCGGTCTTAAACAGAATAAACATCCCATCATAATACTTGGCAAAGTGCTTATCTTCCTTTACAAACTTAAGAAATGCCCTTTCTTCTGCCCTGCTAATAGCCTCTCTGGTAACACTGTCATTTACCACCACAGTATTTAATTGAAACTCAAATGGATTCTTCCGAATCAGATCATCATCTACTGCCATCTGAAATGCCGGTCTGACTACACCACGCACTGTATGAATGGTAGAATATCCTCTTCCATCATCCTGTAACTTAATAAGCCACGCCTTGGCATCGGATAGCTTCACCTTCTCAATCCGCTTCTGTCCGAATTCTTCTTTTTCGATAATGTTAATCACAAAATTATAATTGGCTTTAGTGTTATGACGCACGCCTCTTTTCTGGTCAACATATTTCTTAACCAGTTCAAGGACGGTTATGTCTCCACCTTCATAGCGAAGTCCTTCGTACAAATCCTTCTGAATCTGCTTTTCTTTTTCTCTTAACGGAACACATGCCTTTCTTCCCGGAGGTAATGGGTCTGATGCAGTCAGTTTCCAACTGTATACCGACTTTCTCTTACCTGCATTGTCCAGGTACTTATATTCATACATTCCATCTTTTCTCTGGCTCTCACCGTTTAATAGCTTGCGACCTTTATTATCGCGTCTTACATCATATGACATATCATTTGCTCCTTTCCAACTTGGAGAGCCGAGCTATGATACATTTAATATACCATAACCCTGACTCTATTTCTACCGAAAATCGTTTGTCTGCCATCCTAAATGGCGCTAAGATTTTCATCTATATACGCTTCGAACTTCCTGCGTTTTATCTGTGGTCTGCTACCATTCCACAGAATAAAATCTGCATCCGGATGCTCATCTATCAACTTCCTAAGTTTTTTGTATCCAATATGAAAATACTCCGACGCTTCCTGTACAGAAAGCGTATACTTTCGCCAAATTGGAATACCTGCTTTAACTCCTGTTTCATTCTCTGTTACTTGATTCATAATTTTTGCATCACCTCGCCTTCCCTATAAATTGCTTAGTCTTCGAAAACTAAGGCTATTGTAACAAGGACGAAACCGTTTGAAATTGAATAAGACTTGACCAGATTTTGAGTGTTTTTGAAAAAGCAAACACTTGTTCGATATACATTTTTATGTTATACTTCCCTTGTGACTTTTGTTAAGTCCTATATTGAGATAGATGTTGTTAAAGAAGATTTTTAATATGATTGGAGACAAGAATTGAACAGACTGGATTTTCATTCTGTAGCTACACTGCTACAGAAACATTTAATAGAAACCGCGGATATGACACAGATTGTTTTTATCAGCACATTATTTTCCTGCTTCGTGAATGATTCCGATTTTTCTTTTGACGAAGGCTTGTGTTGTAAATGGATGAAGGGACAGGCTAAAATCAGCCCGAAAATTGTAAGCTGCTACCAGATTCCTAAGCATCAGGAAGAAATGTACGCAGATATGGAAGAAGAAGTTTTCCTTATGATTAGCGACGTAGGTGCGTTAATAACCGATTTACATGATTTGTTAATAAGTGATGTGTCCGTGTCCGAATTAAAACGCAGACAGTTACTTTCCCATTTTAATGATAATGATACTTTTAAGGCAGCCATTTTCGCATCAGAGATTTTACTATTTGCCATTTCAAGACCTTTTGTGAAAGCAAATCTGAAAGCCAATGATATCTCTCCGGCTGTAGAGGATATTATCATTACTGCCACTGTCCCAAAACCGGTAAAGACATATATTGACAGACCGGAATCCATTGCCGCTATAGATGCTCTTTTGGAAGAACATAACACTCTCTTTCTTTATGGCATCCCAGGTATTGGTAAAAGTGAACTTATTAAGGTTTACTGCAAAACACACAAAAAAGACTACACCAATATTCTGTTCTTGGAATATACTGGTAGCCTGTATGAAATGATTGCAGATATGGAATTTGTGGATGATTCGGATACATTAACCGAAAAAGAACGCTTTCGCAGACATTTTCGTTTCTTAAAAACTTTAAAAAATGATAGTCTCATTGTAATTGATAACTTTAATCCGGCTACAGCACAGGAGAATTTACTATCTCAGGTCTGCTCCCTAAAATGCAAAACTGTATTTACCACACATAATAATTTTACCGGCTATCCTCTTTATGAGGTAACAGCAGAATTTTCTGTAGCAAAAGAACTATTCAAAATGCATTGTACAGACCAGTGCTTATACACCGATGATGAGATACATCTTCTCTTAGAAAGTGTTCACTATCATACAATGACCGTTGAATTACTGGCACGTCTGCTTTCCTATGGAACCATAACCACTCAAAATCTTTTAACCAAATTAAAAGAAAATGTTTTGTTCAAGGAGGACATCAGCAATATTACTTTAAACAAAGACAATCAAAACCGTAAACTTGCTTACCACAAACATATAGAATCCCTGCTTGACTTACAACAGTTAGAGCCTGATACACTTATCGTCTTATCTGTAATTGCACTTGCTCCGGATAGCGGATTCCCGATAAAGCTCTTTTATGACTGGCATGGTGCATATATCAATGAGCTTCAGATTTTAGAAGAACGTGGTCTACTCGTTAAGGACCATCAACGACTGTTGCTGAATCCATACTTGCGCAAAATTATTAATGCAAGGAAAATGCTTTCCTTAAGTCAGGCTCCCGATTTTTTTGCTACTCTGTTACAGATGGTTTCAGATAGCAATCATGAGCACATTCAATTTGCATTAGATATCTTGAATACTACTCTGCTATTTGTAAACAAGAATGAACGGATCACTTGGAAGAAATTAGTTTCTCATGGATTAGAAATCAGTTCTCAGTTGCATCACTACCGTCTATTCCAAAAGCTTCTTGGAGAATACGAAGGCATCTGCTACCTTTATCAGAACATTACCAACGAGGACAGTGCCACACTTCTTCACTACAAGGCAACGGAAGCCTCTATGATTCATCAAAACCAAGTGAAGGCTTTGGAACTGGAAGAAAAAGCAATTGCAGAAGCCTGTGAAAAAGGCACCACTCGCATCTTTAATTTATCATCCATATATCTGGATGCCGGAAGTTATTGTATGAAACTGCACAAATCAGAGCAGGCTTTGAATTACATCCAAAAATCTGCTAATGTACTTATACAGACACAAATGCAGTTTTCTCCAAACGGCCTCTATACCATGACCACGTATGCCAAGCTTTTATATCAGCAAGGCAAGTTTCCGGAAGCTGCAAGAATCTTCACAAACTGTATTGGCATCACGGATAAAGTATATGAATCCGACGCCCTTACCAAAGGATATCTGCTTCAAAACCTTGCCGCCGTCCATGCCTCAATGCGCAATGCCAAAGTAGCCCTTATGTACTACGCACAGGCTGAAAACATATTCCATAAATTTCTGGATAAAGAACATCCCGATTTGCTCATATGCAAGAATCAACGCGAGAATGTGATAGGGATGGATGGGCAGAAAGTGCATTTGCTTGAAATTGAAAACTTATAATACCTAAAAGAGGCTTGCATCTTATAAACCGATGTAAACCTCTTTTTTCAATCCATCCAGATGCTATATAGTTCTTTCTATAACTCTATCTGATACCTTGCACCACCAGCGATGTCTGTTATAATAAAATATTTTTCTCTAACATCCTTCGTCCAATTTTTTAATGGTGCAATTCTGTGCATAATACAAACACCATGTCCATGTCTACCACTCAAATACTCTTCATGAACTTCCGGTGGCAAAACTTTTCCTATGCAACCTTCTATATGATAATCAATAGCTCGTAATTTTTCTGGCGAAAATGTATATGCTTCTTTATACTCAAGTAAGATATTTTGTGCCTCAATTATCACTCTACGATAATCCCCTTCATACAACAAGTACGCCAATTCGACAACTGCAAGTTTCTCAAATCCATCTAAGACTAATGTTGCCGGATAATTAAACTTAATTGTTATTTGATAAAGTTTTGTATAAAAATCCTTAGTTATAGTCAATGCAATAAATCTTTTGTCCTCATTTTCCTGATCAAATGTAAGTCCTTCCGCCTTATTATATGCATTTGGTAAAAAACAAAGATTATCTATACAACAATTAGTACTATTATTATCCATATGATCAATAACAAAATCCTGTTCCTTCATGCTTTAACAAACTTCTTCGCCATACCACTTTTTCATTATATAAGCATGAAGATACCCTAGCTTTTGATTATAAAGGTATCTTTCGTTATTCAAACCCCAAGTAGCATTCTGTATTTCTTCTTCATAATCGTCCCTTACCGTAGCACATGCCATATAATTCCATTCAGGTCTTGTTATATATATTTTATCCTCCTGATATGCTAAAAGTATTTTTACTCATTGCATCATCCTTTCCATTTATACATTTAACTTACTAAAAACTCTTAGGCACATACTCATGCACTATGCCAGCTTAAATTTCTCAATAAGCGGAAAGATAATATTTACATATAATTCAATACTTTGATCTATTTTCTTCTCATCTAACCATCCATGCATTAAATTGTTTAAAGGACAAAACTGTAAAGTTGATATATATTTCAGAAATGCCTCATTATTTATTTTCTCTTTATAATCTATAGCATACATCTCACAAATTGAACGTAAACCAAAATAATTATATAGAATACCTAAAGCAGATTTCAATGTTTCTAAGTTTGCCGGAAAGTCTTTTCGTTCAAACAAATCAATAGCATGTTGCTGTCTTTCATCGATATATTGCTTTACACTCTTTTTGCCAGAAATCGTATTTATTATCGAATCCATAGAAAAAGTGAAAGAATCATCAATATTTTCAACATTTAATAATTGCATCAATTCTACTTGTGATGCATGATATTCTGTAAAGCCAGACAAACCCGCATATCTTACTTTATCGCCTTTCACATATCTATACGAATCGTATATATGTGTAAACTCATGAAATATTACATGTTTAGATAATTTAAGATTTGTACTGACAACAAGCGTATGTTTATTTGTTTGAGTTTGATAAGCAGCAAAAGCAACACTATCAAATCCGTAATTATCTGCAACATTCAAAGATACCTCTTTAAACTGCAACTCATATTTGGGGAACTGATTAGTTCCCATAAATTTTTTGTATTCCTCTTCATAAAGAGCAAGCTGTTGTTCTATTAATTTCAATATGTGCCTCCATTAATTAGTTTCTTGGACATATTTTTACACACTTACAACTTCTTCAAATACTCTTCCACATTCAGATAAGCCACATCTTCCAATGTCTCCACTCCTGCCTGAACAAGCGATGTTGTAGCACCACGGTATATCACATACTTTCCAGTAATTGTACCATATCTAAATTCAGTATCCTTGCATTTTTGTTCATCCAACAAATGTTTGCACTGCTGTGGAACAACTTCTTTACTATGCTTAATCTCGTAGATTTCGCAAGTCCCTTCATCCGGATTAAACACCACCATATCAAATTCGCCAATTGCAAACTGTAAGCGGAACACTTCACAATTCTTTTTGGAAAGCTTTGTTTCCAAAAGAACAATATCCTCCATCATTCTGCCTTTGATTTCATCTATTATTCTTTCAGTTACTCGCTTTCGCTCTTCAAAGGATAAACCTCTAAACATATCATCCTGCATAAGCGATTTGATAAGTGCCTCTGCTTGGGAATAACGCATACCAGGCTGCGAAAATGCTGTTCTGGATTCTCTTCGATTATAATCAGACATCCATCTGCTTTCTATTTCCACAGTTAAGTCAAGCAAATCCAAGTATTCTTTTATTTCGTAACGATGTGAATCTTGGATTTCAACCTTTTGTTCTTCCTTATCCTTGATTTCCAGCAAAGATTTCAGCATTTCATTCACTTTAAGAATATCAATACGATCGAGAATATCTGTCGGTTCTTCCCGATCCTTTCGTAAATTGCTTGCTGAAATTCTTAAATCATTTGATTTAAAATCTCTGGTCAATACCTCCATAGTAAATCGATGGTTCATATCCTCCACAATTCTGTTAATTGCGTTGGTTAATTCATTTTTCTCATATAAATCCCGCAATGAACGGAAATGACCTTCATACTTATAATTTTTTAAGGAATGCTGAATATTTCTCGCAATGGCACTGTCAACGTACTCGTCGGTACTCTTCTTAGTGGCAAAAATCATGGCATTATCATTATACTGCTTTCCACCAAGACTCATCGTTCCGCCATATCGAATGAAATCATCAATACCAACAATTCCCAGCACTCTCTCAAATTCGCGATATGGAATAAAAGTTGTATGACACATAATGCACCTGTCATACAACTCCTCATCCTCTGTAAACATAAAGCCTAAGGAATCAGTACCGGAAAGTACTATCTTCATTCCGCTCGCCGCAAATACATCAGAAAACAGTGCTGCACCTTCGATAAAATCATTCAGTAGTGTAACCTCATCGATAAACACATAGCGATAACCTTTTTCTTCCAGAACTTTTAAATCCCGATTCACATCATCCAAAGTCTTATTATCCTGTATCTGAATGAACACAGTTTTACTTCTCATTGATGTATCCATCTCTGATATCAACTGACGTATCAGTGTTGTTTTACCGGTTCTTCTAAGACCATACAAAATATACACTCTATCATGTATATCTCCATAAACATAATCATGAAGTTGCTGGTAACATTCACGTTTTACCCACTTTGCCACTGGTTTTACAAAACGCTCCAGCTCCTCTCCAATTCTTACTGTACATCGAAACTGCGAAACCGGCTTTTCTTCATTTATTTCCTGATTATCTATGTTTTTTATTAAGTTTTGAAGTACTTTCCTGCGTTCGATTTGCTTGGAAAGCTGTTCTAACTCTTCATCCTTCGTCCTTCTGGTATGTTGCTTTCCATCCTCGCGCCATTGATAATAAGCATACTCTTTTCCATTTATTTTTTTATAAGTAATACCGCCTGTTGGCAATGTTTCAATCTCGGCAATAATCTTGTTATATTCTTCGTTTGTCATAAGCAACCCTCCTTATAGGTCTATATTAACTTTTTTAACTTCGTTTGTAAAGTTAAAAAGTTAAAATTATGATTTTTTTCATATTATTGGCTAATTCACTCAGAAATGCTATAATACTTCCAGTTGAGAAATCTGCGAGGTTTGCACCATAATATAAGGCAAACCTCGCTCACTCTTATCGAATCCTAACGCCTCTTTCATAACTTCTGTCTTTGTCCGCACTCTGTAACTGTGTCCCCACCTTAATACATGCATCCCGGAATCCATATTCAGAAAAATCTTTTCCATGCATCTCTTGCAGAACAACTTTCGCCTTTTGCTCTGCTATGTGCTCTACCTGATTATTATTGCCAAATCCGTCATTGTTTAAGATACCATATGCACCTCTAACCAACTCTGCATACTTTTGAATAATTCCTTCGCATTCGGCCATAATACTCCGATTTCGTTCCGCAAGAGTGTTGCACAGACTCCAGTTCACATTGTAGCTTTGTTGTTTTACCCAAAGCTCACTTTCCGAATAACATCCAGCTTTACTAAGTATCCTCTTATTCTCTTCTTCGATGCGTTTCACTTCGGCAGAAGCTGTTTCAATCTGCTCCTTATACATCTTCTTCAAATCTTTTTGAAACAAACCACACTTGGATAATTCCTTTGTCCATTGATTGATATAAGACGACTTATCCAAAATGCGTGCCAGATTAGCTTGATAAGTAGCATAATCCGGATTTTTGTAACGATGCTCGTAATCAAGATGCGAAATTTTATCCAGATTGTATTGATATTCATATCGCAGACAAATGAAGCGTGATTGTAATTGTGCTAATTCATCCATATAATAGGGATCCAATGGCATTTCAGCCTCTTGAACAAACTCTTCTATCGGCATCTTCACAAGTGATTGCTCCTCTGCAACCTCATGCTTCTCCTCACGCATTGTCTCCTGCTCTGCCTTAATCATTTCCTCCTTAACCGTAAGAGCTTCCGCAATCCGTTTTTCCAAAGCAGCCTTATCATAACTTTCACCCAAGGACTTACCACGAATGGACTTCTTCATATGTGGCATCCGAAAGGATATGGTTTTATTGGTCTCACGAATCTGCCAATCTTCCACATGCTCCAGATAGTATATCATATGGTCCAAAGATTCTGCATGTTGTATCAACGCATCCAACCTTTCCCGAATCATATCTTTATCTGTCTTAAAATCAGGTTCTGCTTCCTTTCCACGCTTCTCTACCCAATAATCGTTACCATCAGAGCAAGCCAGCAAATTTACCTGATTGTAACCTTTTAGCATACACTCCCGCATTACCCAACGCTTTGCTGCGCGCATAAACTTGCCGGTGCTTTTATGTTTGCATCCCTGCCTGTATTCGCATGGCTTATCCTGCCAGCGTTCTTTTTTGCCCTCATACTTTCTGACGGAATTAATTACAATGTGAACATGAACATTCCCGGTGCCGTTATGACCGTCGGGATGCACCGCCAGAATTGCCTGATGACCCGGCAGAAACTTCTCCACATATTGTTTTCCAAAATCCATTGCCTCCTGCATAGTAATATTGTCTTCCGGTGCAAAACTGATGATATAATGATGAGCTTTTACATCCTCTATAGCATTGTTTTTGCCATAATACCGATTGACCTCAATACATTCTGCACCGAAGGTATCAACCTCGCAATTGATACCCTCGATTAAGAAATTATCACGCATTATCATTCGTCCCTTGGCATCCACCAAAGGCTTCATAGTATGCTCATCAAATTTGCAGGTGAGATACTCCACCGCTGCAGAATAATATCTGTTCTTTACCGGTATGTGCTTGATAATAGCCATTATGCACTCCTCCTGTGATGATACTTACCACAGCAGACATCTTCTACCTGTTTCAGCATCCGAAAACGCATATCATTCCAATCCTTTATCACTTCCTGCAAATCATAATATACCGAATAAACACTACCGCCAGCATTCAGATGATGTGCTATCTGATTTAGATTGGATCCAATCTTACCAAGCTCAGCCGAAATTTCCCTTAATACTGCCACATCTCCATACTGTGGTATTTTCCTGCCAAGCGCACACCTTCTGATATACTCCGACATACTGATGCCTGCCTTATTTGCTTTTTCTTGAATTTTAGCTTTCTCTTCTTGTGAAAGCCACATATTAAATTGAACTCCGTTTCTCGCCATATAAATTCTCCTCTAAATCTGCTTTATCTATCTTGTTCCGGATACGGCACTTGTCTTTCGCCGTCGCTTACGCTCCTCCCTCCGGTTATACGCTCACTCCCCTAAGGTCGTTCACGAATACGCGTGCTAACGCTTGCGAATACGCTCCATTTAGGTCGCGAATAGTAGAGCAAGTTCCGCCCCGTGTAGACACGAGGCAGAACTTGTTGGGGATTTGACATCCCCAAACCCCAGCTTCCATATGAAATTTACTACTCACTTATGCAACACCGTCTGACAAGCAGACGTACAGGCAATCCCCAAAGCGATTGCCTGACGTCACTTTGTCAGCCTTAACGATACACAAGAAATTTTAAAAATAACCGTAAAAATCGTTTAGGAAATCATCCACCTCATCTGATAGTTCTTCAACTGTTTCCGGTGGTACCATGCCAACATCTGCTTCTACCGTTTCATCAGCACCTGCAACAGTTCTCGTCACCGCTACCAGACCACCTTTACGCACAGTTGCATCCAACATGTTTTTCATCCGCTCCATCATATTGTCTGCTGTAATGCGGGCACATTCCTGTATTCGATTGTCCCAGTCCACAATTCTGTCCGGCTCTGTCTTTTCCCGATAAAGGCTTTTTATTCCTTCCCGGAAAATGTCAGATTCCGTTGCATACTCACCTGATGCCAGCAAATAATCAAACATCCGGATTACTTCCTTCTGAGAATAATCCTTATTGTTCTCTGCATTATACCGACCTACCTTTTATTCATATGATGAGCTGCCAGAAGTTCATATCCCTTGGCATTCAGTCTGATATCCTCAAGATAAGCTGCATTTTCTCTTGCGTTTCCAAATCTTCTCATAATGGTTGCTCCGCCACCCACATAAAGAATGTTAGAATAAGCAAGGTCAAATCCACTTTCGTCCAGCATATCTTCTATATCCGTTGCAAATGCTTTCATTTTTGATACAATAATCTTCTCTACCTCCTCAGGAATTACCACATCCTTACCAAGTATGAAATTCTGTACCACACTTTCGGGAATCCTTCCGCCTGTTGCCTCCGCAACATCTGTGTTGATTTCCTGAAATAGTGTAATTATGGAATTGGGTATGGTGACGCATTTATCCGGTTGTACCTTTCTCTCATCAATACAGATGATATCCTTTGTCCAGGAACCTATATCCGCCACAACATATCGCCCGTGCATGTTGCCGATACGGTCTGCCACTGCCGCAAAACACTGTGGAAAACAATATACATTTTCAATGGTTATGACATAATCCTCCTCTTCGAACTCAATAAAATGCGGACCACTCCGTTTCAAATATGCCACCAGCTTCGCTTGCTCCTTCCCGAATCTCTTAAAAGGAACTCCCACCTCCCCAGCACTACACGCAAGGTACGTGGCAATTCTCTGGTTTTAATTTCCTTGGCAACAGCTACTAATGTCAAAAGGAAGAAATCCTCATCCGCTGTCTTATCCTCTTGAACTGTCTTACGCTCTCCACCGATGCAATAGTAATTGCCATCATAATAAAAACTGTTCTCTGCTACCGGCGGTCTGCCGTTACACCTCACTACTCCGTTACCAAAAATGTGATGTTTGGTCTTCATAAGCGAAAACCCATGATCAATGCCGATTACAACCGGCTTGTCCTGTGAATTATTTTCTTCGCACATACTCTGTACCTGCCTTTCTGCCCTGCGGTCGTTTTATTTTGTAGGTATAGAATATAAAAAATCCACCCAACCCTACATTGAATGTAAATTGAGTGGAAATTGAGGGAAATGTAAAAACTGTTTAATTGAGTTTATGTTTTTTATTAATTAACTGCCCGGAAGCTATTCTAACCGCATCAAAATCGCGATGTATAATACAGTTATTTTCATCTGTAACTTCATGAATCAAATACTTCACACCTTGCTCATCACTGTATTTATATACAATTGACTTTCCCCTTTCAGTAGAAGCATGTGAAGTCATAGTTTTTCTTTTTAGTAGTGAAAAATCTTCTTTATGTGCCTCTATCCTACCAATCTCATCTATTGTAGATTTCAACGCATAATATTTATTATTGTGCCTTTCCAAGTCCCTCAGATAGAAGACTGTGCTTACTAACTTTTCATACTTTCTCATATAAAGTCCCTGCCTTTCTTTTCCGCCCGAAAGGCTGGCGGCAGGGACACAACAAGAGCCGACATGGTGATGTACGCCGACTCTGATACCGAAAATAGGCATAACAAAGCACGGTGGGTACATCTTAGATTAGTCCACGGCTATACCGTGAATAGACTCTTGATGTATCCCGCCGCCTTAAGGTCGACCACTTCGGGCATTGGAATAATTGTTATTTATCGTGGCTATTGCCTTCCGACACTTTAATTTTATCTATAAGACTCGGAAAACCCGAATCTCGGCGAGTTACAAGTAAAACACGCAAAAAATCCCTGTCTACCATACATTTCTGTGTTTTACGAAATGCAGAAGACAGGGATTTAGGGACTTGTAGGTGTCAAATCGTAACTCGTCAAGTTACGAAAAGTTACGAAAATTTTTGCAATTCTATAGGTAATCTAAATTATACATATAAATGTTTACACAAATATCATTGCAAATGTAATTACTTTATGCTATGCTATAAAATAGCGATAAGTGTAAGGAGGGCAAACAATGTCTGAAACAAAGAAAAGCATTACTCCAATGGAGCATTACAATATGTCAGATTTCCTTCGTGGTCAGTCTTCACGAATTATTACCACCATATCAGAAGAGGACAAAGCAGGATTTGTCCTGAAAAACGGTAAGCCTATGGCGGTTATTATTTCAAACGAAAGATATAAACGACTGCTACAGGCTGGTATCGATATTAATGAATATTAATTCGGAGGAACCAGATATTATGGCTAAAGCAAAAATTACAGAAGTTATGATGGACGACAAGACTATTGATGCGTCCAAAGAAATAGCAATGGTATTTTCTATTGCGAACACATTAAGAGGTCCTTACAAGCCGGACAAGTATAAGGACGTTATCATTCCGATGACCATTCTACGCCGCTTGGAGTGTGCCTTGGCATCTACCAAAAAAGCTGTTGTTGATACCTATAAGAAAAACCCCAAGGCTCCTGCGCAGTTACTCTGCAAGAAGTCAGGTTACCAATTCTACAACACTTGTGAATATGATTTGAAGAAGTTACTAACAGAAGCACCTGCTATCGTAGAGAATCTGACTTTTTATATTGAATCATTCTCTTCTAATGTGCAGGCAATTTTTGACGAACTGAAATTTAAGGAAGAAATCAAAAACCTCGACAAAAACAACCGCTTACTCGGCGTTGTTAAGAAATTCTCTGAACTTGATTTAGACCCGGAAAAAGTCGACAATCTGAAAATGGGTTATATGTTCGAGGAAATCATCCGTAGATTCTCTGAAAATGCATCTGCTGGTGACCACTACACTCCTCGTGAAGTTATCCGTCTTTTAACAAGTATTTTGCTTGCAGAAGGATGTAGTGATATTTTCAGCGAAGGTCGTGAAGTGACTGTTCTGGATATGGCCTGCGGAACTGGCGGTATGCTTTCTACTGCTCATGATTTTATTGTCCGTATGAATCCTGATGCAAATGTGCGTCTGTTCGGACAGGAAAATAGTCCTGAGTCTCATGCAATCTGTCTTGCAGATATGTTGATTAAGAATCAAGCTGCGGAAAACATCCGTTTCGCTGACACTATGAAAGAAGATTGTTTTGAGGATACTGCTATGCGCTTTGTCATTGCCAATCCGCCATTTGGAGAATCCTGGGGTGGCAAAGATGCCGGAGATGGTGTTGAAAAAGCTGTCCGAAAAGAACATAAAAAAGGAAAAGATGGCAGATTTCCTGCAGGTCTCCCGGCAACAGGTGATATGCAGTTACTTTTTATGCAACATGCTGTAGCTAAAATGCAGAAAAAGGTAGGACGAGCTGCCATTATTACCAATGGTTCACCTCTGTTTTCTGGAAATACCACGAGCGGTGAAAGCCAGATTAGAAGATATCTGCTTGATAACGACTTGGTAGAGGCTATTATTGGTCTTCCCTCTCAATTATTCTACAACACTGATATTGCTATTTATGCCTTCATCCTTTCAAAGGGCAAACGAAATGAACGCAAAGGAAAAGTTCAATTTATTGATGCTACAGATGTGTGGGCTCCATTGAAGCGTTCTCTTGGTAAGAAACGTAGAGAAATTTCTAAGGAACAGATTACTCTTATTACAGAAATGTATGCTGATTTTAAGCCTTGCAAGAGAACGATCTGGGATGAAAAGCGTAAACATGATTGTGTGATAGAGAGCAAAATTTTTGACTGCGAGGAGTTCCTTTACAGAGAATGGTCTGTATATCAACCACTTCAACGTAGCGGTGCTATCAATACAACCACTATTGAAGCACTTCGTGACAGTGCGTATTTCACAGCCAACACCAATATTTTCAACGCAGCTAAGTTTGAAGAATTGGAACAGACCAACCCTCGCAGTGATGCTAATGAAAAAGCATATCAGAAGCAACTTAAGGGACGTGCGTTCACCGAAGCTGTAATCAATGCTCTTACCGCGCATATCTCTGATACTGTATATAATGACTTTTCTAAATTTGAGGTTGCATTAAAAAAAACTCTTACAGATGTTGATGGTTTATCATCTTCTCGCCTTTACGGAATTGCAATGGAAATGTCAGTCATTGATAAAACGGCAGTTATTCAAAAGGATAAAAAAGGACACATAATTGTTGACCCTACCACAAAGGATACTGAAATTATTCGATTGAATCAAAATGTTAAAGATCACATGGACGCTGAAGTATATCCACATATACCTGATGCCATCTATTGCTATGAGTTTGATGATAAAAAACCGGAAAGCACCACTAATAAAGAAAAACTTGGTGCGGACTTCCCGTTCACACGCTATTTCTATGAATACCGTGAACCAGAGAAAGCAGATGACTTGTTGGCTCAGTTTATGGAACTGGAATCTTCATTGGCTGAAAAGATTGCTGCCTTACAGAAGGGAGCGAAATAATGGAAACTATGAAAGAAAGCGGTATTCAGTGGATTGGGGCAATCCCCGAAAGCTGGAATACAAAACGAATCAAGTACATGGCCACCCTAAAGGGACGTATTGGTTGGCAAGGCTTAACTTCTGAAGAATACCAAGACGAAGGAGCCTATCTCATCACGGGTGTTGATTTTGCTAACGGTGGCATTGATTGGGAAAATTGCGTTCATGTTCCTATGAAACGTTGGAAAGAAGCAAAGGATATTCAGATTCAAGACGGTGACCTATTAATCACCAAAGATGGAACTATTGGAAAGGTTGCAATTGTATCAAATATACCGGGAGAAACATCTCTTAATAGCGGCGTCCTTCGTATTATGCCGATTGATGGTTATAGTAAACGATTCCTCTATTGGGTAATTAAATCCGACGAATTCTGGAATTGGTTCAACTATAAAAACGCCGGAAATAGCACTATACAGCACTTATATCAAGGAGATTTTGCAGAATTTCTCTATGCTTTTCCTAATTATGCGGAACAAGAAGCAATTGCAGATTTTCTTGATGAACATTGTGGCACAATAGACGACATTATATCCGTTTTAGAAAAGCAACTTGATACTTTAAAATCGTATAAAATGTCTGTAATTACTGAGGCAATTACAAAAGGACTCGACAAAACTGTTCCAATGACAGATAGCGGAATCAATTGGATAGGACAAATTCCTGCCGGTTGGGAAATTAGTAAAATCAAATATTTGACAGATAACAATCACCCATATCCTGTAGGGGATGGTGACCATGGAATGATTAAAGCCGACGACTATTTGACTGAAGGAATTCCCTATATTAGAGTTTTAAATTTAACTTGGGGAAATGGCCTCAACATGGAGAATGTTGTGTATATATCCGAGTCAATGAACTCTCTGATTAAAAACAGCGAATTAAAGCCAAACGACATTTTGATTGCTAAGACAGGGGCAACTATTGGAAAAACTGCAATTGTTCCAGAATCATTGCCTATTAGTAACACAACTTCCCATGTGGGTAAAATTACATTGCCAGCCACACAAGACGCAAAATATTTTTACTATGTCATGACTTCAGCTATTGTCCAAAAACAGATACAAGATATCTCTGCTATGCAGAGTACTCGTCCTGAATTAGGAATTGAAGGCTTGAAAAATTTAATTGTTGTTGTTCCTCCACTTAGTACACAACGAGACATATCCAAATATCTTGATTGCCGTTGTTCAGAAATTGATGAAATCATGAATGTAAAAAAGAAACAATTGTCCATAGTAAAAAAACAGCAAGCTGCATTTATTTTCGAATATATTACAGGCAAAAAACGTGTAAAGGAGGTTCGGTAATATGCCTATCAGAGCAGACCAGCTTAGAGAAAAAGAAGATTTCCAAAAGCTTATTCTGGAGCGTTTGGAAGAGGATAACAAATTCCGTATCCGTCCCAACACGGCTTATAAGCCTGGGTTGGCAATGGATACCGAAGTCCTGCTTGAATTCTTAGAGGACACGCAACATGACGAGATGGAACATCTTCGCCGTATGTACAAAGAACGTACCCAAGAAACTGTAATCAATTACATCAACTCTGAAATAAACAAAGAAAGCCGAGGTCTGATTGATGTAATCAAACATGGTGTCGAATTTGACAACGGCGTTACATTAAAACTGATGTATCGTAAACCAGACAGCACCATCAATACCCAGGCGATTGAAAACTATAAGAAAAACATATTCTCCGTCATGGAAGAAGTGTACCATAAGGCAGACGAGCGTGTTGATCTCGTTTTATTCCTAAACGGATTGGCCATTTTTTCTGTTGAATTAAAATGTAACACATCTGGTCAAACATACAAAGACGCCATTAAGCAATACAAAGAAGAGCGTGATGCTACTACTCGTCTTTTCAAGACCAAGATTGGTGTTTTCGCCGCCTTTGCTATGGATTTAAATGAAGTATATTTTACAACCGAACTCAAAGGTACAGATACCTTCTTTAATCCATTTAACATTGGCGAGAATTTCGGCAAAGGAAATCCTCACAATGAAGATGGTTTGAATGTTTCCTATATGTGGGAAAACATCTGGACAAAAGACAAAATCCTGTTCTTGATTGAGCGTTTTATTTACATCAAGAAAAAAGAAACCAAAAATGCCGACACCGGAAAAGTCAAGAAGTCAAAGGTTCTGATTTTCCCTCGTTTCCACCAGCTTCGTGCCGTTGAGCGCATTATGAATGATGTCATTGTGAATCATACATCTTGCAACTATCTCATAGAGCATTCTGCAGGAAGCGGAAAAACCGAAACCATCTCTTGGTTGGCACATATTTTAGCAACCGTTCATGATGCAAAGAATGACAATGTATTTGATACCGTTCTGATTATCACCGACCGTATCATCGTTGACCGTCAGCTTCAAGAGGCTATCCTTGGCATCGAGCATAAAAGTGGTCAAGTAAAAGTCATGGATGACAAGTGCGATTCAGAAGATCTGGCTATCGCTCTTGGTGGAAATACGAAGATTGTTGTTACTACAATCCATAAGTTCTACTACATCCTCAATAATAATCTGCTCGGCGACCTTAAGAACAAGAAATTTGCAGTACTGATTGATGAGGCACACTCTTCCACCGAAGGCGTTTATATGCAGTCAGTTACCAATGTTCTGACCAACGAGGAAAATGAGGAAGAAAAAACCGAAGAAGATAAAATGCTTGATGAAATCCAGAAAAGCGGTAAACAGAAAAATGTTTCTATGATTGCTTTTACCGCTACTCCCAAACCGGACACCCTTCAGCTTTTCGGTACCCTTAACGCAGAGGGCAAAAAGGAATCCTTTGACCTGTATTCCATGAAACAGGCTATTGAAGAAGGATACATACTGAATGTTTTGGACAACTATGTTACTTGGAAAACCTACTGCCATATAAATAAAGCTATTGAGGGTGACCCGGAACTTCAATCCATCACAGCAAAACGCAAAATGGCTCGTTTCATTGATTTGCACGATACCAATATTGCACAAAAGGTTGAAATAATTATCGAGCATTTCAGAGCCAATGTTGCAGGTTGCCTTGGTGGTAAAGCAAAGGCAATGGTAATTACCTCATCCCGCCCTGCTGCTGTTAAATACAGACAAGAGTTTGAAAAATATATCCAGGCAAAAGGTTATTCAGGAATCAAAGCGCTTGTGGCTTTTTCTGGTAAAGTAAAGCTGAACGATACCGAATACACCGAACCCGTTATGAATGGCTTTAAGGAAGAAGAACTGCGATATGAATTTGACCGCAGTTGCTACCAAGTACTTATCGTTGCTGATAAGTATCAAACCGGATTTGACCAGCCAAAATTGGTAGCAATGTATGTAGATAAACGTCTGCGTGGAGTACAGGCCGTACAGACACTCTCCCGCTTAAACAGAATTTGTCCACCTTATGACAAAACCACTTTTATCTTGGATTTCAAAAACAGTTACGATGATATCAAGGCTGCTTTTGAACCGTACTACAAAGATACTGTTTTATTCGAGACTATTTCGCCGTCCGATATTCGTGACCTTGACCGTGAGATTGATGCATATGAATTTCTGGACGCAGACGACATTGACGAATTTAACACCTATCTGTATAAAGATAACCGTACCTCTAAGGACAAACAGCGTATGTGGGCATTGCTCGACAATGCACTGAAACTGATTACAAAGCATCCCGAACTGGAGCAGATGGAAATCAAGATTACAATCCGCCGTTTCTTAAAAGGATACTGTTTTCTTATCCAAGCTACGGCTTATGAAAATCTCGAATTCCACAAAAGATATAATTTCCTG
>CAKVCR010000017.1 GCA_934725835.1 uncultured Odoribacter sp. | reverse complement strand
GTCAGGCGCAGCGGTAGCGGAGCCCCTTTGCCAACCCTCGGGGTTTCTACACCCCGCTGTTCAGTGACGCATTACCTTTGGCGAATGATGAGCTCTGTGCAGGAAACATGAAACTCCTAGATACGCTTTGCTGTGTTAGAGGGCTTACCAACAATCCAAAGATTTTTAATGGCGACACATTGCCAATTATTCCTACGATGGCATATTTCGGGAGTCACCTCGCAAGCTCCGAACTTTTGATTGGACAGACACTTAGCCTGAATTCCGAAGAGCTGAGAATTAACATAGCAGAAACACCGAAAACAAATATACTTATAGCTGGAGCACACCGAAGATTGCGACATGGCTTGTTTGCGTCCATTCTAAGAAGTGCGATAAGCGGCGGGACTTTTGACGAGGTCCTTGTTGTCAATGGTAGTGGCGAAGCTCTTTGTCGAGAGGATTTGGAAAGTATCAAGAATTGCAACAGAGAAATCAATGTCTTTGAGCCGTCTGATGTTAACTGGGAAGAACTTGTCAGCGGATTGGGGGGTAAAAAGCGCGCCATAGTAATTTTGTCCTTTGAACGGATTAAAGATCTTCAGAGCCAGGGGTTTGTGCCGAGGATCGGCCCGGCGAACACGAAGCCGACAAATGCGCAATTGTTTAAGACCGTTGTAGAGGAAGGGCCGCGACAGGGCACTTGCGTTTTTGCCTTCGTTGATGTCTGGAAGCGTTGCAATGTCCAAGGGAACAAGGAAACATTACAGTTCTTTGACCGAAGAATAGCATTTGGTATGAACGAAGATGATGCCGGTTCCTTTGTGCTTGCGTCAGGCTATGCAACTGCAAAGATCAAGGGGCTTGATTCTGAATGCAAGGCTTTGTATTGCGATTTGTCACTAGACAAAAGAGTTTGGTTCCAGCCATACATCTTAAAAGATGAGGAGGCATAAATGGATAGCAAGAACTTGTGGATAGTGGTGGATGCGTCTGGAAGCACCAGCGAGTGTGGGAGAAAGATGCTGAATCGGCAGATTTGTCGGAGTGCCGAGCAGTATTTGAGATTTGGGTGTGGTTCTGCGAATTTGCATCTTGTCATCGCTACTGGTGAAGTTAACGAAGTTGAGTGGAATACAAATGATGAGTTCCCACTAGATAAGTTGCCGTGTTTCGGCACTTTTAATCCGGCGGAGGTCGTTGAGTTCTTTAAGGGCAAGACCGGTCGCATTCTGATTGTTACCGATGGATATGTCGGAGCAAAAGGTGCAGACATCCTTTCGGATTGGGCGACAACGCTTGAACCTGATTCCGTGCGAATGATCGTTACAAATCCAGCGAAGAAGTTCAGAAGTAACCCCATCAAGGCTTTTACAACGCAAGAGCTGTTTCTGGCTTTGGACCAATGGCTTGAAACTGGAGTTGGTGCAACAACTAATTCGGGGGATGACGAATGGTAAACTCTGAATGGTTTTGCTACGGTGCTTCAGTCCAAGGACCTGGACATAAGATAACCGATACGTCCAATCAAGATGCTTGGGATGTTGTTGACTTCCCTGATTTTACGGGGTTACTTGTATCTGATGGCGTTGGTTCCTGCGAGAATGCCGACAAGGGATCTCATGCTGCATGCTTTGGTGCGGCAGGTGCAATACACAACATATTGAAGACAGGGTATGATCGGCGGCGCTTTGTGGAAGCGATCCATCATAACTATTTAAGTGGGCTTCGAGGACTAGAACCTTTGTCCTGTCTGGCAACATGCCTGTTTGGCGTCCGACTTGGGGATGGATACATTCATCTTGGGATGTTGGGCGACGGTTTGGCGGCAGTCCTTTTGAAAAACGGAACGGTTTCCTCGTTGTTGGATGACAAAGCTTTGGTCTTCTCAAACATTGTGAGACCATTAGGGCCAACGGTTGATTTTTCTGATTGGATGTTTATGGATATTCCAGAAGAACAGTGTAAAGCTGTATTCCTTTGTACGGACGGCGTAGCGGATGACTTTGATGATGTTCAGAAACGTGATGAGTTCGTTCGAGGGTATCTGGAATATACAATGAGTCGCCCTTGTGAATTGGCAGCGTTGGACACTGTAGAGATGTTGACCAATTGGCCGGTACCAAAGCACACCGACGATAAGACAATTGCCTGCATGTATAGGAAGGAGGATTCAAATGGTTGAGGAAGAGACCGAGACAAAAGAACAGGCGCATTCAAAGTTCATAGACCAATTTGATAATCAGCATTATTTGGCAGATGAACTGGCAAGAGGCGGACAGGGAGCTGTTTATCGAACACAAGATGCTGATCTGGCAATCAAGATGGCCTTTGGATACGAGGAAGATCCTAAAGCGCTTGAGAAACTTCAGAATAAGTTTATGCACATTAGACAGTTGCCAATTCCGAAGGGAACGCCGATTTCGCTCCCCTTGGCTATTCTGCGTGGTGCGCCAGGGTATGTCATGAGGCTGCTGAACGAAATGGTTCCCCTTTCAAAGCTTCAGATGAGCGGTGCTGATAAGGTTGCATTGCGCAAAGCCCCGATGCCTTCTTGGCTGAAAGCATGTGCTGATGATCCCAAGACGAATGATTTCGCATATGTGCTTTTGCACTACTCGATGACCGGCTCAACCTCTAGGAGATTCTATGTGCTTTATAAGACGGCTTCGATACTTGCGCAATTGCATCAGGCTGGATTGGTGTATGGTGATATATCGTTGAACAACGTATTCGTTGGTAAGCAAGATACTGGGAATCGTTCGCCAGTTTGGTTGATTGATGCTGACAACTTACGCTTTGAAATGGAACATGGAGGTTCCACCGTTTATACGCCGAAACTTGGTGCGCCAGAAATCGTTCAAGTGGATGCTAATGGCCATTCCCTTGATGCTTCGAGGCCGCGTACGGACTGTTGGGCTTTCGCCGTCATGGCCTTTCAGCTGTTGTCGACACTGCATCCATTTATCGGACGACGTGTACTTGAAGACAATGATGATTCAGGATGGGACTCTGACGATGGGGCCGCAGATGAATCAATGCAGATAGACGAGCAGGCGTATGCTGGTAAGTTGCCATACATTGACGATCCAGATGATGACTCAAATAGTGGTGCCACGATTTTGAGCGTCCCTCGTCAAATTATATTCAATGAAGAAGTGCGGATGCTTTTCAATGAAATGTTTGGACCGGGGAGAACAGATCCATGGCGCCGGCCCGTCATGATGTTCTTTGCTAAAGCATTTGCGAGGGCACATGACACTATGATCTGTTGCCCAGAATGTGGGATGAGTTACTATGTTGAACAGTTGGATAAGTGTCCCTACTGTGATGCAAAAGTACCATTGGTCGCCAAATTGATTGGACCCTATGGGTGTCGGTATGAAGTTTTTTCCGAGTCAGATGCCCCTGTTCCGGTTGTCGTTCCAAGAAGATTGTTTGAACCATTTTCCCTTGCGACAAGCGATGATGAATCTTGCAATGTCGCCATTAACTGGGATAAAAAAAGGATTGAGCCATTGCGTGGTGAAAGTATCCCCACTAATCTCAATGCGGAATTTATCGGAGGTGCGGAATGAAGTTCGAGGATATTCCTGGCCAACTGATTTCTGTTCGCGTTCAATCAGAGAAGCGCCTCTCTGATGGTGAGATCATTCAACTGTTGGCCACCAATGCGGAAATTCCGCAGTTTGATCTTCGCCTTGCTAATAATGATGGCAGGAGGCGTGTTTCGGCCGTAGATGAACTCGAAGGTCGGATGCTGGCATCAAAACTTCGGCAGTCGAAATCTTTTCTGGCTAGGCTCGCAGAACCAGGTACGGATGGTAGCTTCGCGCTTCAGGTGATGCTGTTTTCTTCTTCTCCCATTGATGATGTTGGTGAGTTAGAGATAGGAATAGATGATAAGGGAGAGCGGGCGTGTAGGTATATCGCCAAAGTGCCTAACTTGAGGCCAAGTGAGATATATGCGGGCCTAAAGGAGAAATGCGTCTATACTACTCAAAATGGCGAGTCGTATTTCTTTGTGATTCAAGGGCATGCGGTAGAGACCGACATTGATGATAAAAGCTCCAACCAATTAGGAGATGTTCTGAACTCGGATGTGATGGGAGGCCCATCGGTCAATGCAACGGTAGAAAACTCATTCTCGGTGCGCGGCGCAAACATACGTTTCGTAGCTACGAAAGTCGATGCCGGGGATCGTGAGATCTATGTTGCTTCAAGGATTAATGATAATGTATCGAATCCTGATGTCCAGATTCGTATGGCGATGGGCAACCTTAAATTCTGTGATTGGACTAAGGCGCATGCATTACAGTCGGTTACGAAGGCAAGGCTTACTAAGATCGTAAATGGCGACGAAAGTTATCTTAAAACGTGGGATAAATTCGGCGAGATTGAAGGTAAGCTGTTGCTCGAAAAAGCCCGTGAATTTGGCATTATAGAGTATGCTAATGCACGGCAAGATCGAGAGGATACGGTTGTTGTGGATATAATTGGTGGCAAGACGGATGCCAAATGGGAGAGCGGCGTTTCAGTTGATTGGGTCGATGAAGATCCCGAATACCTTGATAAAGGTGATATGACGGTTGAAGCATTTATCAATGGGCTGGTCTCTGACGAGGTTGATGACGATGGTAATATCAAGATGCGTCGAGCGAAAAAGAAAATGACGCCGCATTATGAAATTGTGTCGGTGAGCAAAGATCATAACGGCATGGCTATGCGACTTAAAGATCCCAATAAAAATTTACCCAAGTCTGGTCATTTTGTGTTGTCTCTTGCAGGCGATAAGCCGGTTATTGCCCGTCGTAACGCAGCGCGGCGACGTATACTAGAAGGTCGCTCGGCAAATCCGCAGCTGGGATTGTTGATTGAAGAAAATGCTGAAGTGCAACTTGAACCGCCGACTGACACCAAGGCACTTTCTTCGTTTGTTCGGCAGAAGATTTTTAAACACGATCCTACTCCTAAACAAGAGGAGGCTGTTAAGTTGGCTTTGTCGACACCTGACATTGCCCTTATTCAAGGGCCGCCAGGAACAGGTAAGACAACTGTCATTACCGCCATTTTGGAACGGCTTAACGAAATAGCTGGGGCAAATGGTGCACGGGGAAGCGTCTTGCTTACCGGATTTCAGCACGATGCCGTTGAGAACATGATACGAAGAATGTCCATTAATGGACTTCCTGTTCCAAAATTCGGCAGGCGTTCAGGCCAGTCGGAGGAGGATCGAACGGACTTTGAGCGCAGAATGGATGATTGGTGTGCCAAATGCGCCAGTCGAATCAGAAGAAGTAACCCGGAAATTTCCGAGGTGGAAGGCGAGGAAACTCTTAAAGGACTGTGCCTACAGTATATCAATGCTCCATCAAAACGGATGGCGCTATCCGTTCTGAAAGCCATTCGAGAGAGTTGTGGCAAGATGATTGACACCTTGTTCACCTCAAAAGTTGATGCATTGATAAAAAGGTTTGAACATGAAGAGAAACTGAATTCCGCAGAGTCAAAGGTTCTGGATTTGATTCGTAATATTCGGACATCATCCGCTGGTTTTATTGATGACGGCCGAGAACGCGCAAAGGATGCAATGTTTGGCATTCAAACTGAACTCGGTATAGACGCTCTTGATGACCACACGAGGGCTGTCCTTCAACGTGCGATAGACTGGAATGGCGATTCTGAATCATTGATTGGAATTACTGAGGATCTTAAGACGGCTAAGGTCAAAATGATGATCCAGTTCTCAACGCCGCCCGAGTTCAGGGCGGAAAAGCAGAACGTGCAAGTTGTAGAAATCGCCAAGGCGGCAATTAAGAAAATCAAGCAGTGCGGAATGAAGGCGAGTGATGAGAAATTGGCAGCGGTTGCCGAGTTCCTTGAAGCACTTGAAACAAGTCCCATTGGAATGTCCAAGGCTGTTTCTGACTATAGCTTTGCGTTTGCTGCAACCTGCCAACAGAGTGTTAATGCCGGAATGTACGAATTAAAATGTGGTGGAACTGGAGCCGCCAGTAGTGACATAAGTTATGATTATGTCATTGTCGATGAGGCAGCGCGTGTAAGCCCCAGAGATTTGATGATTTCACTGGCACAAGGGAAAAAAATTGTTTTGGTTGGGGATCATCGTCAGTTGCCGCACATCATCGACGATGATGTTGCGGCTCAGATGGCTGATCAGGAAACATTGAAAATGTCCATGTTCCAGTATCTGTTTTCTAACCGCCTGAAATCACTGTATGAAAAAGACAAGTTCAATAGGTGCGTGACTCTGGATAAACAGTACCGTATGCATCCAGTTCTTGGGGACTTCATTAGTAAGAATTTCTATGAGCGGTATGCCCCGGATGAACATTTTGATTCTGGAATTGTTGATTGTTCGTACTTCGCTCACAATCTTCCAGAGACAGACAATTGTCCAGCATTATGGATTAATGTACGTAGTGGTAAAGCCAAGAAAGACGGTACTTCATGGCAACGCGAATCAGAGGCGGCCGAAATTGCAAAGTGGCTTGGGCAATGGATGTTCTCGCCAGAGGGGATGAAACTTGACTTTGGCGTAATATCGTTTTACAAGGCGCAGGCTGATTTGATAAAGGAGAAATTAGGTGCGCAAGATAAGCGTTTTAAGAATGAACTTAAGTCTGGCCGCCTGAGAGTAGGTACTGTAGACTCATTCCAGGGCATGGAGTTTGATGTGGTTTTCCTTTCTGCGGTTCGTACTCAATCGGACACTCAGGCTACGATGAATGATATGTCACTTCGTGAGTTTTCAAGGAAGGTGCTCCGTGACGCTTTGGAGAAAGTTGGTGATCATAGGTATGAATTTGATGATGCTGAGTTGATTGAAGATCGGTTTCCCCGAGATGCTGATGTCTGGAAAGAAATGGTTGCGTACTTAGGCGACAGGGTACTCGGCAAGCAATTTTCCGAGTATGACTTCTCCACGGTTAAGACGTTCGACGTTCTCTTAAAAGTCATTGAGGACATTATGGCGCGAAGATCGTTTGGACATCTCTGTGCGTATAATCGACTCAATGTTTCAATGAGCCGGCAGAAAAAGTTGTTGGCAGTTGTGGGAGATGAACGCTTGGCGGCTGGAGATTTGGCAGAAAAATATATCCCTGGCATAGTTGAATTCCGGAAACTATGTAATAGACCCGGCGAGGGGAGGTTCATCAATGGCTAACATGGTGATTTTAGAGTACGACAACCTTAAGGGAGATAAGCTCCCTTTCGGTGGAACAATGGGTAAGTCCAGAGATATCGGCTGGCCGGTTCTTGCATATCGGGTTACAATGCCTATGCCTGGGTTACACCGCGATGATGAGAATCCGATTCAGAAACTGGTGGAGAAATTGTTGCTGGCTCATTGGAAGCCAGAACAGGAGGTAGTAAACGAGGAGGGAGAGAGTCTTACGGTAGAGAAGACAACGGGACTGCCTTGGGATATTGTTAGGTGTACATTGTTGCGTTTTCAAGATGAGGGAATTATAGATGAATATTATGAGTTGACAAATTCTGGCAAGCATAAACTTACGCCGGATGTAACTGATAGAGAGCAGATTGAGGAAGAGGAAAAAATATGTACGGCATTGGTATTTCGGGAAATGATTGGTGGTACGGTACTGCCATTTGTTCAGGAGCTAACGAATGAAAAGCCATTGAGAAAACACGTAAAATCATCAAATGAGGTGATCAAGAAACTAAAGGATGATGGAGAGTTTCGGAATGAAAAAATAACAGTCCAAGAGGTTCTGGGTGCGTATCGGCGTTGGAGAAAAGTGGCGGAATCATTAGATGTTGAGGCGATAAAATTTCCAAGCGTGCGTCAGATTAAGATAGTTGGAGAGCCGGAGCCCTACTATTTGAGATGCCCTATGGCCATTCTCAGTCGCGATGGCGACTTTGCTATAGCCGACCCATTTGGATATGGCATGTCATCGGTTCTTGAAGCTGTGCTACGCAAATGGCTATCAACAAATGAGCGCCATGATAAGGAGTTTGAGGACTGGCTCTTGGAATGGAATGAAAATACTGTTATAAAGACAGAAGCGATTGAAGAGGGTGTTGTCAAGGAGCCATTTGAAAACGAACATTGTATTGAACGTTATCCAAATCTTGTAAAGAACCTAAAAAGAAGGAAGTCTCGCCAGTTCCTGTCAATTGCGCAAATTTATGCATCAATAGAATGGGCGTTCTTCTATTACAGTTCTAAGTTTGAAGCAAAGGAAGTTCTACGTTGGCTGGACTTTGCTTCTGAAAGGTACTTTTCCAAGAAGATGGTAGGTATTGCCAAACGGAGAGGTTTGGCGTTGTCTCGAAAGAATGATGACAGGACGGAGCGTTTTGAGTTCAAGGTAATTACGCCCAAACGTAGAGAAGACTACAGAAATTGTGTGCCGGAATTGATTTCAGTTTTTCTAATATTACTTCTCCAGATGGATGACGGCGAATGCGACGATAAGCTTAAACATTTTGTTGCGACGCACAAATGGATCCTTTTGGATTTGTTGGAATTGAAGCGAAATCATGACCCTGAAGTTCATGGTAAAAACAATGAGGAGCTTGGAGAAAAGGAACATGCGAAGGAAGTTCGCCTTATGCACGAGATCATTAGGGAACTATTGCCTGATGTGCCATTGTCCAAAGATGATCAGTCTTCAGAAGTTAAGGTGTCTTATTCTGATCAGAGACAGGCCGCAATGGCAAAGATGCTGCGATTCTTCACATTCTCATTGTGGACGGACATGGATAAGAATCTCAAAAACTATTTAATCTCAACGGAGAGGTATCGTCAGTTTGAATTTACAGAAGGCGGAGATGATGTTATGCCGATGATTCGAGACGGGTATTCCGCTCTACAGGCATTGTTCCGCATTAGTCTGAAACAAGGAACTTTCGCGAAGGTTGACGAATCGCAATATAAGAGTACCGCAAGAAAAAGAGCGGAGCGGTTCGGGCTAAAATATCCTGTCGGTCTAGACAGCGTCCGCGAGCAGATGATAACCGCCACTCTTGAGGGCAACGATCAGACACTTGGGGCATGCTTGATAGCATTCCTCCTGATGATGAGTGACGATGTGCTTGCTGACATTGCGGCAACGACGCCAGACTTGTTTGAACAAGTTGCTAAGGTCATCGCCTTGCGACAGCATGGCAATATCGTTGTTCCAATGAAAAAGGAACAAGTCCGCGAATTTTGCAAGTCAGTTTACGAAGTAACAAAGGTCATCCTGGAGGTCTAACCATGAAAGAAAGAAACAACGAAAAACAAGTTGATGAAATTGCGGAGCGCGAGGCGGCACTCGCAGCTCAGAGCAAGGACATAGAGGCCAAGGCAAAGGCTCTCGAAAAGGAGTATGCTGAACTAGAGAAGCAAAAGGCTGCTCTGAACGAGGAACAGCGTAAGTTTGTCGCGCGAAAGTCTGAGTTAGATAGCGACTTCGCGAGCCAGAAGGCTGCGGATGCTGCTAAACTTGAAGAGTTGAAGGCCAAAAAGCTGGCAGAGATCGAGGCTGAGGTCTCAAAGCTTCGGGAACAGCGGTTGACGGCCATCGCAGACGCGGAGAATACCGAACGAGACAGAATCCGTGGCGGAATTGCCAAGGAGCAGAAGGTCTGGGAAGACCAGCGAGACACTGAACGCAAGAGCCTAGATGCAGAACGTGCTGAGCTCGCGAAGGAGCATGCCGCTGTCGAGGCGATCAAGAAGCAGAATGAAATAACTAAGGCACAGAACGACCAGGCGGCACAGTCGCAAAAGAGTCAGTTTGATTGGCAGATGAGTCACATTCGTGAGCAGCAAAGTAATATTGAGGAAATCATCAAAGCGCGTGTCGAAGATAAGCGGCGAGAGTTTGACGAGCTTTTGAAAGAAGCAAGGGCAACACAGCACGATCTGACCAGTCAAATTCTGACACAGCAGAAAATGCTGGCAATGTATGATCAAATCAAGGCTCAACTCAATGGCGAAGACGTTGCGAAAGTACTTCGCGACCTCAACAGCGCAAGGGATGAACTTACACGACTTCGTGATGAACTCATGACCCGTCCGACCGAAGAGATGCGCCTACGCTATGAAACGCAGCAGCGAGAGCTGACAGAGGCGAAATCGCAGATCGAGAAGCTTGTCCGTGAACGTGACAGTCAGAGAAATGATGTCGAGGAAGTGGCTGATCTCCGCTTTGAAGTGGATCGTCTTAAAAAGGAGAATTCACGATTAACCTCCAAGGCCGATTCCTGTGATAAAGCTAGAATAGAGGCTGAAGAAGAGCTGAAGCGATACCAGATGTCACATGAACGGAAGGCTGATCGCGATGCGCGCATCCAAGAAATTGAGATTCCGCAAATCGCGGCTGAGAAGATAGGTGAACCACCGCATAGTTATAAACGTGATGCGGTGGCTAAGGCAAAGGCCGCAGGGAAAAGTGTAGAAGAACGCCGAGGCTTGGTGGGTAAGGATGAAATGGCGTGGCTGGATGGAATCTACAAGAAATGCACTGATTATGGTCTTGTATTTCCGCAGCGCATTCTTCGTTCGTTCCATACTGCGTTGAAGACGGCGGAATGGTCGCCTTTAACGGTTCTTGCAGGTGTTTCTGGAACTGGTAAGTCTGAACTTCCCCGTTTGTATTCCCATTTTGGCGGATTGTTTTTTGAGCCGCTTTCTGTTCAGCCCAACTGGGACAGCAAGGAGTCGATGCTGGGGTTCTTCAATTCCATCGATAACAAGTTCGATGCGCAACCTCTGTTACGGTTCCTTGCTCAGTCGCAGAAGGCATGGTCTAAAGACATCTATCCCGGGCTAAAGGAATGTGTTTGCTTGGTATTGCTCGATGAGATGAATCTTGCCCACCCCGAACTGTACTTTGCAGAGTTCTTGAGCAAACTCGAGCTTCGTCGTGGCATGAAAGGGACAGAAGTCCCAACCTTGCCGGTGAATGTTGGTGCGGGAATGGAGGCCTATGATCTTCCGTTGGGGCGCAACGTACTTTGGACTGGAACCATGAACCAGGATGAAACGACAAAATCCCTTTCGGATAAGGTACTTGACCGTTCTATCGTGATAAGTTTCCCGAGGCCGACAGAGCTCCTGCGCCGTAAGGCGCTAATGCCGTTAGATGCCAAAAATCGTGGTGAATTGCTGCATGTCGAGGATTGGCAAAGTTGGCTTGCACAAGGTAGCGCGTTTTCGGATGACGAGATCAAGCCTTATCGCAAAACGGTCGAGAAAATCAACGCCAGCCTTGGCCTTGTTGGCCGGGCTTTGGGTCATCGTGTGTGGCAGTCCATCGAATATTACATGGCAAATTATCCTACAGTTGCTGCCGCAAAGAAAGCGAATGATGACGCTGCCTGGAAAGAGGCAATGGACACGGCGTTTGAGGACCAGATTGTTCAAAAGATCATGCCGAAGTTGCGCGGTATCGATACCCGTGGTACGGGTGCCGGTCCAAAGTGCCTTAGTGAAATCTTTGGAATCATACCTGATACGCTCAAGCCCGATTTTGAGTTCGCGCGCGACAAGGATCTTAGCTATGGCCAGTTCAAGTGGCAGACGGCTAAGTACCTTGAAGAAAAGTCAACCGATGCGGAATTGGAGGATTCTGAAGAGGCTAAATAACCGACAGCTCAAAAGACACGGATAAGAGGACTTGGTAATGGCAGAGAAAACCATGACACTAGGACAGTTGTATAAGGACTACGCATCGAGAGGCGCGAGGCAGAAGAAGGCTGCCACGGTTCTTAATCAGATTGACTGGTTGACATGCAATGCGGAGTTCGATCCCATATCTGGGATGCCGACTCCAATGCCATTGACCAAGTTCATCTTTCGTGTTGCACGACGAGACGTGACGAATGATGACTTCCCCCATGATAGGCTTTGGCATCTCGTTGATCACTGTTCCGAAGCGGTTGTGCGCCTCATAAGGAATCTTAACGAGAACCCTGCTCGTGATCATGAGATCATGCATATTCGGCAGGTGAAAGAACTCGATGCGCCGTCATTCGTGAAACTGAGCACTCGGCCGGGACGAAACATTCGTGAAAAACTTTTGTCGAATCCATATCTTCAAGCTGTAAAGCGGTACATGTCAGTCGATCTGGCGGAAAACCGACTCTTCAAGGCGTTCTTGCGCCGTTTGTATGAACTTCTTGAGTTGCGTTATGAAATGATGAAAGCTGTTAGGGGCGATACAGCTGAAGCGCATCCTCTTATGGATGAAATCAATAGGTGGTTAAGGTCTGATGTTGCCGATGAAATCTCAGACTGGGAAAACACGCCGCCGAATAACACGTTACTCTCACACAAGGACTACAAGAAGGTTTGGGACGCTTGGCGTTGGATGCTGACGCTCGATGAAGATGTCAATCGAGATTATTCAATGAATGACGAACCGGAAATGAGGCGTCGCGAAAACCTTGTTCGTTTTTGGGATGAATATGCCCTTGCTTGGAAACGAGCAGACAATGTAAGGATGGCCGAAGTACCATTGTTTTTTGACTACGATAAGTTTGAGATTAAAGTCTGGGGTGATAGTGATGTCATTCCATTGGTTGATAATGGTATCCGTTTAATGGAAATTGGCGATCTCAAGGCATCGGCAAGAATAGGATGCAGAGGCAATTCTGGGCAGATACGTCGTCCAAAAGAAATCTCAGATCCTGCCTGTGTTGATTTAACATGGCTTTCACCGCGCTACGCAATAGATGATAAAATAAGAACATTGCCTGTCAGGCTCATTTGGCAGAATTGGGCCGAAAAGCCAGAAGATGCCGCGCTCGCGAAGAATGCAAACGGTGTCGCTAAGAATGTTGCTTTTAGTCTCTTCGGCGCAGATGCCATATGGCAACACCCAGATACTACAACGATAGCGTTTGCGGACTTGTTCGCTGGTGCCGATTGTAAGGCACCAGATGAGCTTCAGTGGCGAGCCGCGCATGCGTCCGCCGAAGAACTTAATCGCATCTTTACTAATGAGACAATTGTATGGTTGATGCCAGATGGCATTAGCGAGTTTGATCTCAAGGTGATCCGTGGAAATTTAAATGCAGCATTTAAGAACGCTCAGCCTCTGCCACGGAGTATTGCCGCGATATACGAGAAAGTTGATTTCACGATGTTACCCAGGAAACTCATTCAAATGAGGGGATATGGTGTATTGGTATTGGATACGACTGATGATGGTGTTCTTGCGACGAAAATGACCGCGAAATATTCAAAAGAGCTTGAGAGGAAAGTGCCGTCCACATTTGGATACTACTGGGAGAGGAATCCGTCGGTATTGTTGACTGATGAGACAGTTCGTCAAAGTGCATTAAGTGAGATCGATTATATCGATGAAAACGGAGAGTATCGTGCCAAGAGCAAGCAGAAGGTGGAATGGCAGCAGTTTAACAAGGACGAGCTATTGCGTCGTGGCGATCTTGGCGATTTTGGCTATGTAGTTAATCTGACAACAAGCCCTGTTGTAGGTGGGTTGAAAGCATATAAGTTACAGCAAGAGGCGGGTGATCTTCCTCTGTGGCGTGATAATCTGCCGCTGCTGTCGATTGAGGTGTATAAGGACGGACTTCCAAGTAATTTCTATCTGGTTGGCAACAAGACTGGTTCTGTAGTTCCTGTTGCAAATGGGGAAGAAGTCGCAATACGTGTTGAGGAAGAATTTAGTCTCCCGGTGAATCAGCCGTATTATTCACTTCCGCTGCATCAGGGGTCGGGTAATCGGAAACTGAATTTTGCTGCCTACATTAGACCGGAGCATATTATCAAAGAGGAGGATGTCGGTGGCAAGTCCATACGCTGTAAATTGAAGTTGACATATAAGTATGGTGCAGATGACCCATACAAACTGGTGTTTTATCCAATATCAAAGTCGAAGGTCAAGATTAGGCCTATGAGAGTGGAATGGCGTAGGCATTCGGAACAGATGCAGAAAATAGATCTGCCGGTCCCAGGATTCCCTACTCCCAAAACATGGGACGAATTACAGATGTATCCCAACCGGAATCATGATGGGACAAATAATCTGTTGGAGGAATTGCAGATTAGACTTGATCCAATATTTAAAGACGAGGAAGCCTTTCTCATTGATCGCTCTGTCAACTATCGGACGAATGTCGTACGCAAATACCGCAAACAGGGTGTTGTGAAAAGATTACTACGCGATTATTGTTTCGTTACCGTTGAGGGCAACGATATTTATTGTCACTTTTCAAATTTTGTGGAGGAGTCATTTTCGCCACAGGAACTTAAAGAAGGCGATGACGTATATCTTCAAGTCACAAAATATACTGACAAGCGAACGCAAGAGATTCGCTATAAAGGTGAGTATATCTCTGTAAGATCGGAATTCCCCTATGAGGCAATAAGAAATGCCGTCTTTTCGCGCATAGCCACAGGAGATGCTCGTTCTCGTACGCTACAATGGGAAAGGTCACAAGCGGAAAATCCATATTTCCGTGCGATAGAAATTGCATTGTCGCGGAGTATGTTTTATGTATACACTATTTGGAACAACGGGCGGTCTTTGCGAGATGCCGATGCTCCGAACGATTTTAGGCAATTTATGGCCAAGGCGATAAATCGAATCGCTGAATTGATGAATGACGAAAGCGTTCCAGAACGTGTCAGTAATAAAGCATTGAAGTTCTTATGTTGTTTGCACGTAGATGCGTTTAATTTCACTGGCTCAATAATGCGTGATGCTGTATATTCAACGCAAGGTGATGACTTTAATCGCTTTTCTTCATGCTTCCCTTATGTCATGGGGAATTTGGATCTGCCTGAGCAGAATCAGCTTTTTGCTGGCGTTCTTGAACGTACAGGGAGAAAGTCGCCCTATCCGCTCAGAGTCATATCCATCCTGTCATGGCGCAGTTGTCGAGCTATTGAAAACCTGACCGTCGACGAGACAAGCCATATTTGCGAAGATTTGATTAGCGAGCTTGGAATTGATTACGACCTTCTGACAAACAAACTGGATAAACGGCGTGTTCAGAGTAGAATGGCGTATGGTATTCGTGGCCGAAAAAATGTGACTCTTGAAGAGGCTGCGACTGAAGAACGTCGCCAGCAGTGCGCGACGATGACCATGCATTTGGAACTGCTCCTTGCCATGTTGCGCACTCGGAGTTCTGCTGATCCTGATGTTAAGAAGCTCTTCCAACTCCACGCATCGTACAACAATCGCTTTACGAAGGCCGTGCAGGATATTGGGAAGATGGTATTGAATAAGCGTTATGAACTCAAGACGAGATTAGCATTGAATGTCCAGAAGCCGACAGGAAACAAACTGCCCGATCTGTTGTACGCGCTTCAGCAGTATCTGACCGGCAATACCGGTGCAAACGCAATCTCCATTGTGGGAATTTCTGATGATGAGGATGACGAGGAATAACCATGAGGCAATATTGTAAAACTGTCTTGATAAACCGCGCAGTCCCAGGATCTGGGAAAACTACCTTTTCCAAGCATATATATGATGCCGTAAAGGGCGCGGGGTTAAGCATTGCAGTCCATTCTACCGACGAGTACTTTATGGTCGGGAATCGCTATGTGTTCAATTTGGACAAATTGGGGCTATACCACAAGAAGAATCTGGCCAATTTTATTGACTCATTGGAAAAAGGGATTGATCTTGTTGTAGTCGATAACACAAATCTAAAGCCATGGGAGTGTGAGCCTTATACAACGGCGGCACGAAAAGCAGGCTACCGAATTGCACTCTTCAATTTCATGCCCAGAGAGTTTGAAAAGCACTTGGCTTCACAGCAGGTTACGCCAGAGAAGCCAGATGCTCATCAAGTAGCGGCTGACTTATTGAAGCGCTTTATTTCTGAGTTCTATCTGTATAATGATCTTCTCGACAGGGACTTTGTGCCGGACCCTGCTGTACATGTCAATTGCGTTTGGGATGATGAAACAATGCAATTGAAGAAGGTTGACACTCCTGTCAGTCATTTCGATTATGATGATATGTTGGTTATTGCGCCAACCGAGTATCATACACTCAAGGATAAAATCGGCGAACTGATGCTTGAACGGTTCTGCTCGATAAAGTCATAAGGAGGATAGCAATGGGAAAGATTCTGTTGACGTGGTATGGCATAACTGATTTTCGTTCTTCGCTTGATTTTGAGCGGGGAGGGACAGGCCCGGTTCTGGGTGCGCTAATGTCAGATGATTATTCGGATGTCGTAATCTTAGGATGCGGCCTTGATGAAAGTCAAAAAGCGGTGTCGTGCATAGGCAAAGATCAGTTCGCAGGGGAACTTGGCGGCATAGACAAAACGGATTTCAAACAAATGGCAGATTTCGTCCATAAGTATGCTAATACTACTTTGGCGCATGAACACTATTTGGAATGGCTTAAGAAATCCATGCAGGAAGTCGGATGCGGGACTCGGATACAATTCTGTCCCATCAAGCTGAAAAAGTTGAATGATACCGATGGAATATATGAGGCGGCGAACACTGCAATGGGCCTTGTTTCGCGTGAACATCCAGATGCGTTGATTTCCCTTTTCCTGAGTCCAGGAACCCCTGTGATGGCTTTTGTTTGGGCCTTGGTTTCGCTCAACTATCCAAGGATCAAGAAGAGGTTGATTTCATCATCTCAACCGAACAAGAATCCCGAATCAATTCTTCTTCCGGAGGAATGGATGGAATGGAATGGTCGCCAGAATCGACATGCTGAAGAATCGTCAGAAGATTACGATGTTTGTTTCCATCTCTTTGGAGATCAAAGGCTTCCAAGCTACTGGGGGATTAAGCAGTTCAATAGTAAGAAACATGTTTTCGTAACGTCAAAGTCCTATCGCCCTCATGAACTTAAGCCTTTTCTGCAAGGGACTGAGTATGCCGCAATCAATGTTGATCCATACAATCCGGAAGATGTGCGGACACGAATTATCAAATGGCTAAAGTCGGTTCCGAACAATGCTCGCGTGGCATTCAACTTGACTGGCGGAACAAAACTAATGTACGCAGGGGCGTTGTCAGCGTGCAGGAAAATCAACGGGACTCCCTTTTATTTTAACATCAAAGCAAATTCCGTTGTCAACTTGTTGACGTTTAAAGCGGAGCCAATCAAGAGGATAACATCAATAGAACCATTCTTTGCCCTTAATGGGCGAAATCTTAAAATCTCAAATAGAGGCATTTGGTATGAAGTGCCAGACATCAACATTCCTGGCCGAAGGGAATTAATGAAGTTTCTGTCTATACGTCCCTGGATTATTGCGAAACACTATCAGGAGTTGGCACAGGCATCAGATGTTAAGAAGCATCATGCGCAGGTGACGCATGAAGGTTTTGTGCCTTTCAGCTTGCAAGTCTCAGGTCTAAAAACATCCATTGATGCTACTGGTCGAGTCCAACTGCAATTGAAAGGCAATAATTTTGAATTTGATCATTTCCCTGGTTATGCGAAGTTCATTACAGGTGGTTGGTTTGAAGAGTGGCTTTATTCGTCAATGAAGCACCTAGTGGATGCAGGGATAATTTTTGATCTCAGAATCAATTTTGAAGTGTCATTTGACGCGCTTGTAAAACACCAATCCTCATTCTCGTCAAACAATACTGAAGAAAAGAGTTTTCAGGAATTAGACCTGACATTTACCGATGGAAGTCGGCTGTACATAATCGAATGTAAGGCAGGCAAGGTTACGAGCGAACATGTAATGAAGATTGAAAACATCGTTGAAAAGTATGGTGGGGTTGGCGGACGGGGTATTTTGTCCGCTTGCTTTGAACCTGATGATGCAGCGGTTAGGAAACGCATTCAAGAGTCTAGGACATGCAAATTGGTTTTTGGAAATACCATGGCGAAGCAGATCGAAGAGATAATAAAGGCGGATCGCAGGGATTATATTCAGCCCTGAAGAGTCGAATACGATAGTCGCCATTATTTGATAGGTTAAATTCTGCGGATATCCGCAGATGTCCAGAATCGCATGTCGGTGGTTGGGATATGCGATAATACTCTCGTCTTCAAGGAAAAGAAGGGAGATCGAGATGTACAATGACTTATTTGATGACTTTGACTATGACAGCGGACAGCTGGATGGATATGGGTATGACCCAGAGTCCGGTGGCTACTGCTATGACGGCTCCGCCTGCCCTGATGCAAGCAGCATGGAAGAGGCAAAGATGGAGTATTGGAATACTCATTGATACTTTTATGGAGTTGGCGTCGGCGAAGGGCTATGCTGCTATGGGTGGCTATCAGTGCGGGGTTAAAGGAGCGGCGGTTGTTGATGCCGACGCTCTCCTGCGAGATCGAAACGCTGATCGCGGTTTCTTTCCGCTTCCCGACGCCTCCTCCGCCTATTGGAGATGAATGTGAAGTTTGAAGAATACTTTTCGTTTGAGGCGATCCTTGGAGACCTGGTTCGCTGGCGAATACGCGGCAAGAATGTCGGCGGAACGCTTCCGGCGCGTAAAGCATGGAGGCGATCCGGCATTCGCGGGCGTGAAGGCGTGGCTCCAGCCATCGTTCGCCAGAGGGCTGTTGGGCGGACGGTGAATCGTCTGCGCCAGGATGGCACTCTTGCCGATTTTCGTTGGGGGCAGGCGCTGCTGAATCTTGTAGAGAATGTGCGTTCACGCATCGCGTCCGACGATTTCGCGTTTGCGAAGCCGCGACTGATAGACATTGCCAAAGGATACAAGAACGGAAAACCGGAGTATCGACGGGTGGCGTCATTCGACAACCTGTCCGACAGGATAATCTTGAGCCGCATGACGGCGTATGTGCGCGACAGGCTGGAAGAAACCCTTTCCCCGCATTGCTATTCATTCAGGCGTGATAGTTCCATCACGCATCAGACGGCAGTCGAGCATTTGCAGCTGTATCGCGCGAGATTTTCCGAGGGTTCGCTCCTTGTTGGCGAATGTGACATAAAGAAGTTCTTCGACAACATTTCGCATGAGGTTGTCCGCGAGCTGTGGGCAAAGACAGGCTTCGAGCCAGTAGCCACGAAGGTGCTTGAGGGATACTTGAACGTGTATTCCGCGAACAACTCGGCGAGTCTGGAATCCGCGATGCGCCCTACGGACGCGCAGGAACGCGATACTCTTGACGAGGAAGCGCCACGGCGGGGGCTACCGCAGGGTGGTTCGCTTTCAACGGTCTTGGCGAACATGGTACTGTCTGTTGCAGACGATGCTGTGGCGAGGGTGGACGATGGGCGGCTTTTCTACTCTCGGTTTTGCGATGACGTAGTGTTTGTGCATCCGGACGAGATGGCTTGCCGCAGGGCTATGGCGGCGTATGCGGACGCTCT
>CAKVCR010000016.1 GCA_934725835.1 uncultured Odoribacter sp. | reverse complement strand
CATCTGGTTTCATAACACGGAGAATAAGAAAGGGTAGCTTTTAGTTTGTTCCAAGCTACCCTTTCTTATTGTTATTTTACCCATACATTTATAATCTCACCTATAAACATTTTATGTGGCCCTTTACCCCACTTCTCTTTTGCTTCAGGGTTGAGAATAGCTTCCGGAGCGAATGGTTGAGCTACCATTTTTTTGCATTCTATAATCATCCAAGCTTCTGAAAATGCTTTGCTGCCGGATGGTGTTGTTAAAGGCGTCAGACCGGAGCCGGCCACTTTGTCTGTATCCTTGCCGCTATGGCTGCCGCAGTAATTCAACACCTCGCGGTATGTCTCTGTATAGAAACTTAATGTGTATGTATCGCTGTTTTCCATATACTTGATAGTGTGCCGAGTCGGGTTGATAAAACAAAAGGCCACCGGTTTGTTGTATAAATGTCCCAACCCACCCCAGCTGGCTGTCATCATATTAAAGCCTTCATCATTTCCGGCAGTGATAAGCATCCAGCTTTCAGAAAGCATTTTATAAATATTGCCGGGGATTTTGTCTGCAGTAATCTGTCGGTATCCGCTTAGAGAGGAGTTGCCGGTTTCTGTATTTGAGATTGCTGCAGTAGTAACTGTTGTTGTTTGGGGAATCATTGTTTGTGGTATGGTCGGTTTCTCATCAGCTTGTGCTGCGGTTTGTGTCGTTGTTTGCGGCGCACCGACAGCTTTTTCGGCATCGGCATATAGTTGTTCTACCAGGTCTATCGTACGTATGCGGAATTTGCCGGTAGCCTTGATAAGCTTGTCTTTTTTCTTGGTAAAAGTATATTCATCTGTGATTTGTTCTTCCGCAGGGATGATTTCTTTTTTGTCGCCGTTATTATATAGGTAACGTATTGCAGAAATTTTCATCTCATAGGCCCCCGCTTTACATCCGATTGTCAACTGATAGTTGATGATTGCACGGTCGAGAGCAAGAGCTTTGTCTGTGAACACTAAATACTCTTGTCCGAGGCATGCGATATGTCCTGTATGGGTGTCGGAATATAGCACACGGCTTTGAAGAGCATCTTTGGCTGCGGGGACAAAACGCTGACCTGCCCAGTAAATCAATTTGTTGAATATAGCATCTTGGGTCATGCCGGCAGCTTTAAAAGATTTGCTGAATACCACCTTCCCGTTTTCCATGGTGACGGCTCCTTCCATGTATTTGGGGTCGACTTGTGCATATAGCAGTCCGGGAAGCAATAAGAGAAATAGAAATAGTTGTTTCATACTGATATTGATTAATGTTTTAGCAAAGATAAAAACCGCATTTGAATTTTCTATGTAAAAATATGAAAAAGTATCGGTGCATTACAGTCAATAGAAGGAGAGTATGGATAATATTGCATCTAATCTAAATCATTTCCATGACAAGTCTACAATTTATACTGTAAGTCATCTATAAAAATCTTATTAAAAGCCTATATTCATAATCTTTTAATAGCGTTTTGATAAGCTTTTAATAGGCTTTTACATAGATTTGCTATAGATGTGACATGGATTTGCTGTAGTTTTATTATTATCTTGACACGTAACAATTTTGTAACATTTATGTAATATGAGTGTAATATTGCCGATTTACTTTTGCATCGTAAAGTAAATCAGTAAGAATGGAAACAGTTTATTTGGGAATCATCATTTTCCTCTTTTTATTGGCGATTTTTGATTTGGTCGTAGGTGTCAGCAATGATGCCGTTAATTTTTTGAATTCAGCGATTGGAGCTAAGGCTGCTTCATTCCGTACTATCATTGTTGTTGCCGCTATCGGTATTTTTTGCGGTGCTACGATGAGTAATGGCATGATGGATATAGCACGGCATGGCATTTTCAGACCGGAAGCCTTTTATTTCAATGAATTGATGTGTATTTTGCTGGCAGTGATGGTCACGGATGTAGTCTTGCTGGATGTGTTTAATACGTTGGGGATGCCTACATCGACAACGGTGTCGATGGTGTTCGAGTTGTTGGGTGGTACTTTTGCTTTGGCATTGATAAAGATTGCTATGGGACCGGAGGGACTCACTTTTGCCGAATTATTGAACACGGAGAAGGCGCTGACCGTGATTCTGGCTATATTCCTTTCTGTGGCAGTTGCCTTTACATTCGGTGTATTGGTGCAGTATCTGTCGCGACTCATCTTTACCTTTAGCTATAAATCGAAACTGAAGTGGATTATCGGTGTATTCGGAGGTGTGGCGGTGACGGCTATCATTTATTTTATGCTGATTAAGGGCGTGAAGGATGCTTCGTTTATGACCAAGGAATATAAAGCATGGGTACATGATAATACCGGTTTGATAGTCGGAGGGTGTTTTGTATTCTTTACTGTGTTGATGCAGGCGTTGCATTGGATGAAGGTGAACGTGTTCAAGGTGATTGTGTTGTTGGGCACATTTGCTTTGGCTATGGCATTTGCCGGAAACGACCTGGTGAATTTTGTCGGAGTGCCTCTTGCCGGCTGGGCCAGCTATACAGATTTTATGGCAAACGGTAATGGTGATGCTGCCGGTTTCCTGATGGGTTCGTTGAATGGGCCTGCGAAGACTCCGTTTATCTTCCTGCTGCTGTCCGGAGTGGTTATGGTGGTGGCTTTGATGACTTCGAAGAAAGCGCACAATGTAATCAAGACATCTGTCGATTTGTCCCGTCAGGATGAAGGGGACGAAATGTTCGGTTCGTCAGCCATTGCGCGTAGTCTGGTGCGGTTCTTTACCAATATAAATAATACACTGTCCCGTATTATGTCCGGAAGTGTGAAATCCTGGTTGAATTCCCGCTTCAATAAGGACGAGGCAATTATCGAGAGCGGAGCTGCCTTCGATTTGGTGAGAGCTTCTGTCAACCTGGTGTTAGCCGGGTTGTTGATTGCTTTGGGCACCTCTTTGAAACTGCCGCTTTCGACCACCTATGTGGCCTTTATGGTGGCAATGGGGACCTCTTTGGCCGACCGTGCCTGGGGGCGTGAGAGTGCCGTGTTCCGTGTGACGGGAGTGATGTCTGTGATTGGCGGTTGGTTTATCACAGCCGGAGCTGCCTTTATCATCTGCTTCCTGGTGACTTTGGTGATGTATTATGGTGGTGTGGTTGCCATGTTGGTTATGATAGGTGTTGCTGTACTGTTGTTGATAAAGAGCAATGTACGCTACCGTAAAAAAATGCAGAGCGAAAAGGCTGATGATATATTCCGTCGCCTGATTACTTCTAAAGATAAGGCTGAAGTATGGCTGTTGTTGCGTCGCCATGTGCAGGAAAATCTAGTGAAAGTGTTGGATTTTGCCGAGAATGCCTATATGAAGATGACGGAAGGTTTTATTCGTGAAGACTTAAGGAGTTTGCGCAAGGCAGTGTCCATGACCAATGATGAGAAGGACGTGTTGAAGAAAGTGCGTCGCAAGGAGATGTTGGGGATGCGCCGTATTGATCGCAATATAGCTATCGGGAAAAACACTTGGTTTCACTTGGGCAGCAATAGCAGCGAGCAGATGATGTATTGTTTGAAGCGTATGTGTGAACCCTGCAAAGAACATGTTGACAATAATTTCAATCCGATGACGGAAGAGGTGGTAGACGAGTTCCTTCCTGTCCGCAATGAATTGGTTTCTTTGTTGCATCGTACTCGTAATATCATTGCTTCAGGTTGTTATGACATGGCTGATGCAACGTTAGCGGAAGCGGAAAATTTAAAAAATCGTCTTTCAGGACTGAATAAATTGCAAATGGAGCGTTTGCAGGAAGAGGAGTCCAGTGTAAAACTTTCGTTGGTGTACCTCAATCTGTTGCAGGAATCTCAGGAGTTGGTAAGTATTATGCGCCACATGTTGCGTGCAAGCCGTAAATTTCAGGGATAATTATAGCATGAGAGAGTTGTTTCTGATTTTTGAACGGAGATGTAATAGGGCAACTATAAAATTATTGTATTTTTGTGGTAGGTAATATAATTTTCGACCACATTATGAGTGACGCTATTAAACATGAATGCGGGATAGCTATGGTGCGATTACTGAAACCGCTATCCTTTTATAGGGAAAAATATGGGGATGCCTTGTGGGGATTGAATAAGTTGTATCTGCTGATGGAAAAACAGCATAACCGTGGACAGGAAGGTGCCGGGATGGCTGCTGTGAAGTTGGCTGTGAAGCCGGGAGAGGAATATATTTTCAGGGAGAGAGCTGAAGGTTCCGGTGCGATTCAGGAGATTTTTGCAGCGATTAACAAGGCAATGTTAGAGTTCAGAAAAATGGAGCCGGAGGCGGATACGGAGATGCTTCCGTTTGCCGGAAATATGTATATGGGACATTTGAGATATAGTACCACCGGACGTTCGGGAGTATCGTATTTGCACCCGTTTTTGAGGCGTAATAATTGGAGAAGCAGGAATCTTGCTTTAGCAGGAAATTTTAACTTGACAAACGTTGATGAGATATTGGATTTTATAGTATCGCAAGGACAGCATCCGAGGCATAATGCGGATACGTTCATTATTCTTGAACAATTGGGATACCTGTTGGATGAGGAGGTGGAACGTAGGTTCAAGAAGTTTAAGGAGAAGGGATTGAAGGGGGAGGAGATGAACGAGGCGATTGAAGGATGTATAGATATTGAGGGGATTTTACGCAAAGCATCTGCCCATTGGGATGGTGGATATGTGATTACCGGTTTGGTGGGAAGCGGTGATATGTTTGCTTTCCGTGATCCGCAGGGAATACGTCCTGCTTTCTGGTATGCCAATGAGGAAGTAGTGGTTGTGGCGTCGGAGAGACCGGTGATTCAGACTGTGTTTGATTTGGATGTAGAGGATGTGAAGGAGTTGTTGCCCGGGCAGAGTATTGTGGTACGACGCAATGGGGAAATGAGGCTAAATGAGATTCATCCTGCTATAAATATTTCTCCTTGTTCGTTTGAAAGAATCTATTTTTCAAGAGGTAGCGACAGGGATATTTATCGTGAGCGGAAGGCTTTGGGACGCTTGTTGACTGAGGATATCTTAAAGAGCGTGGATTATGACTTGGAACATGCGATTTTTTCTTTTATTCCGAATACGGCGGAGGTCGCTTATTATGGAATGATGCAGGGATTGGAGGAGTGGCTTGACGAGAGGAAGGAGGAGGAAATCTGCAGCCGCAAAGATGAGTTGACATGTGAGGAGATAAAGAGGATTTTGTCTCAGAAAGTGAGGACGGAAAAGTTGGCGATTAAGGATATTAAGTTGCGCACTTTTATTGCAGAGGGAAATAGCCGCAATGATTTGGCTGCACATGTGTATGATACAAGTTACGGTACGGTGCTTCCGGGCGTAGATTCAGTGGTAGTTATCGATGATAGTATTGTGAGGGGTACGACATTGAAGCAGAGTATTGTGAAGATTCTGTGCCGACAACGGCCGAAACGGATAGTGGTAGTGTCATCATCGCCACAGGTAAGATTCCCTGATTGTTATGGTATTGATATGTCAAAGATGGGTGAGTTTATAGCTTTCAACGCAGCAGTAGAGTTACTGAAGGAACGGGGTATGACGGAATTGTTGGAGGAGGTATATGCAAAGAGTAAGGCGCAATGTGGATGGTCGAAGGAGCGTATTGTGAATTATGTGAAGGAGGTGTATGCCCCCTTTACGGATGAAGAAATTTCAGTTAAGATTGCAGAGATGATTACTCCGGAAGAGTGTCTGTCGGAGATAAAGGTGGTATATCAATCTATTGATAATCTGCATCGTGCATGCCCGAATCATAGCGGGGACTGGTATTTTTCGGGGAATTATCCAACGCCTGGAGGTAATCGTCTTGTGAATAAGGCTTTTATCGATTGGTACGAGGGAAAATGGAAATGTTGATATGTCCCGATTTAATACCGGCAGAATTATGAATCGGTATGTTTGAGGACTTTTTTGTCTTCTACTATATATCTTTTCTATACTTTGGCGAAATCTTTGCATAAATTATCAGCCTTGTGATAAATTTCTGTAATTTTGCGCCTTGGAAACATAGTGATAATTGCTTAAATATTACAATTGCTTGTTGTATACTTAATACTTTTATCACTATGTTTCTTATTTGTAGATAAATACTTTTAGTTCTTGTGTTGAACTTGTATTAAAATTACCAACATTGGGCAGTTATTTGTTTTTTGCCGGAAGTATATACTTGTTTATAAAATGTTGATAATAAGGTAATATTATGAAAAGTTGTTTGTGGATACTTATATTGTTTGTGGCTTGTTCTCCATATAGAGATCGGCAACTTGAAGATGCGCTAATTCTTGCTGGAGACAATCGACAGGAGTTGCAAAAAGCATTGAATTATTTTGCAGAAAGCTCTAGAGATTCGATGAAACTGAAAGCTTGTGAATTTTTGATTGCAAATATGCCCGGTCATTATGGATATACGGGAGCAGATTTGACAGGGTTTCGAAAGAAAGTAGACTGTCTATATCCGGAAGATTCTTTTTTATGTCAGGTTTTACAATCTGTATATTGCCATAACAGATTTTTGCATTATACCTTGCAGTGCGAGGAGGACGTACGGACAATAAAAGGAGATTTTTTGATTCGGCATGTGAAAGAGTGTTTTGACAAATGGAATTGTTTACCTTGGCTTCAGAATTTGTCGTTTGATGAATTTTGTGATTATGTTTTACCTTATAGAGTAGAGAATGAGTCATTGACAGATATCCCTCGCCTGTTGGATACTTCCTGGTTGAAACAAGAATCTTGTCTCTTGGCCATTAGTCACTATGATGACATACGCCATTCCCCGTATGCTGTGGCAAAAGAGTTGTCTCCCGATTACGGAAGTTGGGATCCATATTTGCCGGCACCTATAGGCACAAAACATTCTATGGAATGTTATGAAATAGCCTTACAGAACCTTTATAATTATCGTTCTGTCGGTTTGCCATGTGTTTTGGATGCAGTTCCATATTGGGGAAATGTCAATGGTTCGCATTATTGGGCGATGATCATAGATCCTTTTTTTCCAGAGAGATTTCCTGAAGAATGGGCTTTTAGGAAAGTTCCTAAAGTTTATAGACTGTCTTATCGCAATAAGGGTAAACAAGTGTGGAAGAATGTTGTAAAAGATGCAGATTTTTTTGAAGGAGGTTTTTGGCAAGATGTTACAGAGCGTTATATATTGACAGAAAGTGTGGAAATTAAGATTCCTCGGGAGTTTCACGATTGTGGGACAGCCTATTTGTGTGTATTTAATCAGGGGAATTGGAAGCCTGTAGCCGGAGAGTTTTTATGTGGAGGGGAAGTATGTTTTGACAAATTAGGATATGATATTGTTTATCTGCCAGTATGTTATAGGAATGACGAACAATTGCCTATAGGAAAACCTTTTATATTGGGACGAGGAGGAGTCGTGAAAGAATTGGAGTGTACCAATCATTTTATGGATTTTACGGCATATCGCAAATATCCTTATAACCACCAAGCAGAAGGAGGCAGTTCAATGGTAAAGACATTATTTGAATGTGCCAACCAATCTGATTTTAGAGATTCAGAGGTGATTTATGAGGTGAAAGAAAATTCACTGATGGAGGTGAAATATATTAATTGTCCGGATAAGCCGTTTCGTTATTGGAGAATACGTCCTAATACTACAATGAAATTGGCAGAACTTGCGTTTGTGCAAAATGGCAAGGAAGTGAAAGATTTTGTGGTTTCGACAATGGGCTCAATAGATGTTTGTTTTGATGGCAATCCGTTGACTTATGGTAATTATCAAGGGGTGATTGATTTTGATTTCGGTAAAGCTGTAAAATTAGACTCTATATGCTACATGCCATTGAACGATGGAAATGGAATATTCCCAAATAATATTTACGAATTGCGTTATTGGGAAAATGGGCATTGGAAAGTATTTTGTACAAAAATAGCAGAAAAATATTCTTTAAAATTTGAAGGAGTTCCGTCAGGAGGTTTGTATTGGTTGCGTAATTTAACAACAGGAACACAGGAACGTATTTTTATTGTAGAAAATGGAAAGATGAAGTTTTATTAGTTAAATTCATAATGAGCAAATTATGGAATTGAGGGTGAAGTTACCTGCCTATACAGAGGGTAGAATTAAGCGGTACTGAAGATTTTTAGACTGTGATTGTGAGTTATAGATATTGTAATGAATTTTTAGTGATGAAATCAACGAAGAGTTTGTGTGTAGAGTATGTGCATGCAGCTATAGTAGGGGTATTTGTGGCATTTCTTCCTGTTTTGAATCAAGCAGATTATTGTTTTACAGAGATTTCAGTAAAGACAATTTTGTTTGTTTTATCTGCGATGTCGTTAATATTTGTATTGTCAGTTCGAAAAGAATTTAAATATAATATGACGGATATTTGGTTGCTAATGTTTTTGGGGTGGGGAATTGTGCGTTATTTTATTTCGGAGGTTCCTGTCGATGCTTTTACTTTGTACGGTATGTTGTCCGTATTAATGGTGTATGTTGGGATAAGAAGTGTCGGAGATAGCCATATGTTTTTTATTGCTTTATTTATAGGCGGAATTTTACAAACGATTTTAGGTGTTCTGCAATCATTTGAAATATTGCCTGCCGGGCATCTTTATTTTAGGGAAACAGGTAGTTTTAATAATCCGGCACTTTGGGGTATTTATTTAGGAATCTCATTTTATAGTGGTGTTGTGTTATTGTGTGAGAAAAATGTAGTCTGTAATAAGTGGTTGATTTTTGTAGGGGTATTGATTGTTTGTGTAGGCTTGGCTTTTGCTCGTTCGCGTACGGCATGGGTAGCATTGGCTTGTGGTCTGTTATGGGCTTATGGGATACCATATTGTTTGGCAAGGTTTCGACATGTAAAAATGAAAATATTTGTGATTGCGATATTTGTATTGTGCTTATTGTTGCTTGCAATGTGGGGCATTTATTGGATATGCCCGGAATCAGTACAAGGACGTTTGTTGATTTATTGTGTGGCATTTGATATGTTCGGGGATGCACCTTGTTTGGGGAGTGGTATATCATCATTCTGTGCAAAGTATATGTCGTATCAGGCTGCATGGTTTGGTAAATATCCGGATTCTGGATTGGTAATGGTTGCCGACAATAGCCATTTGGCATTTAATGAATACTTGAAAATACTTTGTGAGCAAGGCATAGTGGGATTGATATTGTTTGGTTGTGGAATGTATAGAGTTATTAGAAATGGTTGGTTCGGAAATGTAAGAATTTATACCGGCATATTGATAGTATTGCTTATTACAGGGGTGTTCAGCTATCCGTCCGAGAATATATCAATATTAGTTGTATTTTGGATATGTTTAGCGGAAATAAACAATAAATCAGATGCTTCCCAATATGTTCTTTGTATTTCGAAAATATGGAAATATGTGGTTATTGCCGTACTATGGATAGGAATGAGTATGGTGATTTTGTCTTATGGATATAGAAAAAGGGTTGAAAATGATTTTAAGTGTACGAAAGAGGGTAAAATTTTGTTACTTGATGTTTTTGCCACTAAAGACTATAAACAATTAGATTCATCTAGAGATTATATATTGTGGATGGCAGAAGAACTTTATCGAAATTGTTATTATCGGGAGGCGATACCTGTATTGGAACGTGCTGTAAAATTACATTGCAATGAGTTGGTGTTAAATGCCTTGGGTGTGTGCTATCAGAATGAAGGAATGTATAACCATGCAGAAAAAGCATTTAAGTTAGCATCATGTATGACGCCTGCTTTTATCCTTCCGCAATATCATTTGTTTGCCCTCTATCGAGAAATGGGGGATGTGGAAGCTGCATGTAGAGTCGCCGAAAAGGCATTAGGGATGCAAGTGAAAATGGTAAACACAACAGTATTGCGTGTAAGGAATATAATGCGTATGTATGTTGGACAAAATAGAGGAGGGATAAATGATATATAGCACTAGAGTTTAGATAAATATAGTAAAGTGAATTTATAAAAACGATGAAATATCTTATGAAAAAATTAACGTTATTTTTGTGGATCATCTTTTTATTGAGCGAGTCCTGTTATGACAACAGATTGGATTTGGGAAATAAAGCTGTGACACCATTCATTCCGTTCGGGATAGGGGATGCCCGTCAGTACTTTGAAAACAATGCAAGTGATTTATCCCCATTGTCTTTTGTTGAGCCTGCAGCAACGAAGAGCCCCGTTCGTTTTGTTACAGATTTGCATCCGAAGTGGGATAAGGCGATGTTGTCGGGTCATAGCGGAGTGTCCTTAATAGAGGTGCCATTGATTTCTAGTACAATGGCATGTGTACGAGAATATACCGTCAGGAGAGACTTTTTAGTCGGTTGTCGAGAAACCGTATCCGTCAGGCGTCTTGTGATAGCGAAGCGTTCAGACGGCGAGGTGGATATGTTTGTGATAACAATAGTTCCGAATGTTTCCTCCACGCAAAGTGAAATGTTCCGGATGATGGATGATTTCCGTTATTTGGGCGGAGGTACATTCAGCGGCAGGGTGTACTGCTCAACTTTGGAAGGTCGGTTTGTCAAGGCGTTCGGCTACACGGACGGAAAGTTGAACGGCACCTTGCCTACTCGTGTATGGAAAAGTTCCGATGCCGTTGATTCTCCTGAAGTCTACAGCCGTGTGATTTTTTCCGAGAAATCAGGAGCCGGCGTCGGAATGTTCAGCAGTGTCGAAGGAGGAGGAGCCGACGGAGGGATTGATTATGGTAAATGTCCTCACGGTTATACGAAGGGATTTTGTCCCAATGGCTGTGATGCGGAAATCGGAGGAGTCGATATTGTGGTTTGTCCAGACTGTCGCAGGCAGGACGGATGTATTTGTCTCAAATGCTTCTATTGCAGCAATAAGGAGAAGAATTGCACCTGTACCCGCTGTGTCGGTTGTCATAATAAGTTGCAGGAATGTATCTGTTATCAGTATCCGGATCCAGACAACCCGCAGTTACCCCCCGGACACGGCGGCGGAGATGGAAATAGCGGAGGAGATAACGGAGGCTCGAAGCCGGGCAATAATGCTTCCGAGCCGGATATGCTATGGGATTGGATAGGTACGGACGAGTATTATCTGAAACGGATAGAAGACTTCAAGAAAAGACATCCGGATAAGCCCGTACCGGACTATTATAAAAACTACGGAGATTTTTATCTGCATGAATTTAAGGACAAGACGTATCATAAACTTTCGTCTCAAGGGAAAGAATGGTGTATGGAAACGTTAGAATATTTGCAAAGGGAAATGAGTATGTTGCTGAAAACTAGCTCAGAATCAGGTTTGGAACTGGAATTGTACAATGACAGATTTATAAAAGCAGCTTTTAATACACATGTGACGGCATATAGTGAGGCGAAAATTGAATATTTAAGTATGACAGACAAGGTTTTTATATTCACGACAGTGTATCCGGATGATCTGTTTCGTAAGGAAGGGATCAAGCAAGTTGTAGATATAGGCAAAAAGCAGATACAGGTATATATAGACCATCCTTCGTTTGCCTTGGAGCAGGCTCGCGAACTGTCTCAAAATTGGAATGTTTACCTGGATATGTTGGTAGTTTATTTGCAGGAGAAAGGCGAGTCAGATCCCCGCAAGCATCCTTCACCCAAGTTGAGGATACGAAGTACAGAGAGTGTCACCATGAGTGCAGAAGATTTGATGAGATTGTATTTTGGAGAGAGCATCGAATATTTCAAGGCGACATTTGGTGATCAGGTATCGTTCCCGATTTAATACCGGCAGAATTATGAATCGGTATGTTTTTATTATGTTGATATTAATGCTATCGGGTTGCAGTCCGATACACCGCCAGAAAATTCGGGTTGAGAGTGGTTTGGATAATGTCGAATCCCGTGATTGTATTCTTTTCCCCCGTCCCTCCATTGGGCTTGTGGGAGGATGTGTATGTAAGGAAATCAACTTGGAAACCCGTCAATCCGAAGGTGTCGGATATGGGCAATTTGATGCAATGTGCTATAGAAGTACCGATGGCGGCAGGAACTGGACATCGCAGAAACTGACGGATGGAGCCTTGCAGGAACTCACGGTTAAAGACGATATTGTGTATGCGGTGGTACATCCTAACAGCAATGAGTGGGGGTATGAGACATTTATCTACGAATCCAGGAATTTCGGAGCGAACTGGATGTTCAAATGTGGCGTAAAAGAGTGTGTGTCGAGACTGCATGTCCGGGATTCCAATTGGATGCTTGGGGAGGGTGGGGGCTTACTTGAAACAAAGGATGGTGGAAAGAGCTGGCATCGTTTGAAAACCAGCAAAGCGGTTGCTTATGCATTTTATCATGGCAGGTATGTCTATTATTTGTCCTATTCTAAAGAACCGCCGCGGAGAGACCTCCTTGTGAGATATGATTTATATACTGGAGAGGAAAAAATGCTGCATCTTCCGGCAGGTTCTGATGTGTTGAAAGGTAAGGAGAATATTATATTTGTCACAGGAGAGAAAGCGGAAGAACTGGATGTCTATAGAATCAATGATGACTTTTCATTGACTTATCTATCGACTATTCGGGATGGAAAGATTTTTTCTGTCAGTTATTTAGATGTTTGTGGCGATGAGATCTACGTTTATGTGGTTTTTGATTGGGAAAACTTTTTTATGGCAAATGAGAGTTTTTACTATAGTTCCGACCGGGGTAAAAACTGGAAGAAATTAGGCACAATGGGACATTCTCAATTTAATTCGGATATGGTAACCAGCTATGTAGACGATGACGGATTCAAGATAGTGTATTGTGATTATGGATTTTCAGTGAATATATTTTGGAATCGGAATATTTCGAAACGAGGTACGTGATGAGAAAAGTTTGTTGTTGTATTAATATCATTTTGCATAAAAATTTGAAATAGAAATATCTTATGAAAAAATTAACGTTATTTTTGTGGCTCATCTTTTTATTGAGCGAGTCCTGTTATGACGACAGATTGGATTTGGGAAATAAAGCTGTGACACCATTCATTCCGTTCGGGATAGGGGATGCCCGTCAGTACTTTGAAAACAATGCAAGTGATTTATCCCCATTGTCTTTTGTTGAGCCTGCAGCAACGAAGAGCCCCGTTCGTTTTGTTACAGATTTGCATCCGAAGTGGGATAAGGCGATGTTGTCGGGTCATAGCGGAGTGTCCTTAATAGAGGTGCCATTGATTTCTAGTACAATGGCATGTGTACGAGAATATACCGTCAGGAGAGACTTTTTAGTCGGTTGTCGAGAAACCGTATCCGTCAGGCGTCTTGTGATAGCGAAGCGTTCAGACGGCGAGGTGGATATGTTTGTGATAACAATAGTTCCGAATGTTTCCTCCACGCAAAGTGAAATGTTCCGGATGATGGATGATTTCCGTTATTTGGGCGGAGGTACATTCAGCGGCAGGGTGTACTGCTCAACTTTGGAAGGTCGGTTTGTCAAGGCGTTCGGCTACACGGACGGAAAGTTGAACGGCACCTTGCCTACTCGTGTATGGAAAAGTTCCGATGCCGTTGATTCTCCTGAAGTCTACAGCCGTGTGATTTTTTCCGAGAAATCAGGAGCCGGCGTCGGAATGTTCAGCAGTGTCGAAGGAGGAGGAGCCGACGGAGGGATTGATTATGGTAAATGTCCTCACGGTTATACGAAGGGATTTTGTCCCAATGGCTGTGATGCGGAAATCGGAGGAGTCGATATTGTGGTTTGTCCAGACTGTCGCAGGCAGGACGGATGTATTTGTCTCAAATGCTTCTATTGCAGCAATAAGGAGAAGAATTGCACCTGTACCCGCTGTGTCGGTTGTCATAATAAGTTGCAGGAATGTATCTGTTATCAGTATCCGGATCCAGACAACCCGCAGTTACCCCCCGGACACGGCGGCGGAGATGGAAATAGCGGAGGAGATAACGGAGGCTCGAAGCCGGGCAATAATGCTTCCGAGCCGGATATGCTATGGGATTGGATAGGTACGGACGAGTATTATCTGAAACGGATAGAAGACTTCAAGAAAAGACATCCGGATAAGCCCGTACCGGACTATTATAAAAACTACGGAGATTTTTATCTGCATGAATTTAAGGACAAGACGTATCATAAACTTTCGTCTCAAGGGAAAGAATGGTGTATGGAAACGTTAGAATATTTGCAAAGGGAAATGAGTATGTTGCTGAAAACTAGCTCAGAATCAGGTTTGGAACTGGAATTGTACAATGACAGATTTATAAAAGCAGCTTTTAATACACATGTGACGGCATATAGTGAGGCGAAAATTGAATATTTAAGTATGACAGACAAGGTTTTTATATTCACGACAGTGTATCCGGATGATCTGTTTCGTAAGGAAGGGATCAAGCAAGTTGTAGATATAGGCAAAAAGCAGATACAGGTATATATAGACCATCCTTCGTTTGCCTTGGAGCAGGCTCGCGAACTGTCTCAAAATTGGAATGTTTACCTGGATATGTTGGTAGTTTATTTGCAGGAGAAAGGCGAGTCAGATCCCCGCAAGCATCCTTCACCCAAGTTGAGGATACGAAGTACAGAGAGTGTCACCATGAGTGCAGAAGATTTGATGAGATTGTATTTTGGAGAGAGCATCGAATATTTCAAGGCGACATTTGGTGATCAGGTATCGTTCCCGATTTAATACCGGCAGAATTATGAATCGGTATGTTTTTATTATGTTGATATTAATGCTATCGGGTTGCAGTCCGATACACCGCCAGAAAATTCGGGTTGAGAGTGGTTTGGATAATGTCGAATCCCGTGATTGTATTCTTTTCCCCCGTCCCTCCATTGGGCTTGTGGGAGGATGTGTATGTAAGGAAATCAACTTGGAAACCCGTCAATCCGAAGGTGTCGGATATGGGCAATTTGATGCAATGTGCTATAGAAGTACCGATGGCGGCAGGAACTGGACATCGCAGAAACTGACGGATGGAGCCTTGCAGGAACTCACGGTTAAAGACGATATTGTGTATGCGGTGGTACATCCTAACAGCAATGAGTGGGGGTATGAGACATTTATCTACGAATCCAGGAATTTCGGAGCGAACTGGATGTTCAAATGTGGCGTAAAAGAGTGTGTGTCGAGACTGCATGTCCGGGATTCCAATTGGATGCTTGGGGAGGGTGGGGGCTTACTTGAAACAAAGGATGGTGGAAAGAGCTGGCATCGTTTGAAAACCAGCAAAGCGGTTGCTTATGCATTTTATCATGGCAGGTATGTCTATTATTTGTCCTATTCTAAAGAACCGCCGCGGAGAGACCTCCTTGTGAGATATGATTTATATACTGGAGAGGAAAAAATGCTGCATCTTCCGGCAGGTTCTGATGTGTTGAAAGGTAAGGAGAATATTATATTTGTCACAGGAGAGAAAGCGGAAGAACTGGATGTCTATAGAATCAATGATGACTTTTCATTGACTTATCTATCGACTATTCGGGATAAAAAGCCGCTTTCTGTCAGTTGTTTAGATGTTTGTGGCGATGAGATCTACGTTTATGTGGTTTTTTATTGGGAAAACTTTTTTATGGCCAATGAGAGTTTTTACTATAGTTCCGACCGAGGAAAAAACTGGAAGAAATTAGGCACAATGGGACATTTTCGGTGTTATTCGGATATAGTAACCAGCTATGTAGACGATGACGGCTTCAAGATAGTGTATTGTGATTATGGATTTTCAGTGAATATATTTTGGAATCGGAATATTTCGAAACGAGGTATGTGAGAAGGATACGTTGTTGTTATTCTTTTGATTTTATTAATAGTATAGCCCCATAGTTCTACAGAAGATTATGGGGCTATAAAAATAGATGGTTGCCTTTTGTTTATTTTGCTTGTATTGGTACAATCTCATGCAGAACGATATTGCCTTGGATTTCAATTTTTACAGCATCTTTAGCTAATTGGATGGTTTGCACGGAAGTGTTAAGAGGTTCTTGGACAATCATTTCCCCTTTGGCTGATAATTGTTTCAGTATGGCAGATGAGCTTTCCGGACGGCTTATGATTACACATTTGCAGCTACCTTCCGGTAAGGTGAATGATAGAATATTGCTGTTTTCAAATGTTGTGTGCGGGTTATTGTCGAATGCCGCCAGAGCTTTGAGTGTGTCCGCTGCAACGATGCTCAGATGTTGCAGGCATTTGGCATTGAGACAGGTGTCCGGTTGCATACCGGTAAGTCCTTTGTAAAAATTGCAGAGCAAATCGTACATTGTATTTTCGTAGAAAGGTTGCAGTTTCATGGTGCCTGATTTGTGGGCTTTGTAGGCCTGTATATCTTCCGGACTCATGCGGAATGAAAGATAGGAATTCCAAAATTCTGCAGGAGTGGCGTTTTTGGAAATTTCAATCAGTTGGAGTGCATTTTGACCTCTTACTCCCAATTTTCCGAATTCAACAAGCCAAGGACGTAGTTCTGTCAACAAGGCTTTGTTGGTGAGGTTTTCTTCCATTGCTGCCGGGACTTTTTCGATCTTCTTGAACTCGTTCAATAGAGCCTCGTAATCAGCTTGAGTATAGTTGTTGATGCGGAATGTTTTGGTTTCCCATGATTCGATGCGGCGATAGCCTTTTTCTGTGTCGCAAGAGTGTATGGCAAAAGTCCTGTAGGCATCCTTTGCTTTGGGAGCCAGCTCTGCAAGGCCGCGTTCCCAACTGTCAAGCGGGTTGTAGGCTGAGATGTTCCAGCCATAGTCTGCCACGCTGTAGAGTGCTAGCTTGGAGGCTTCGCCGTGTTCCATCGGGTTGCTGATTAATCCGCATACCTCTTTGCTCGTAAGGGTGTTGTCCAGCCCATAGGTCGGTCCTTGCATGACGATATGGCGAGCATAGTCGGTCACCGGGAAGTTCCACCAATAGAGAGCCGGACGTTTGATGCGGGAGTTTACCCAATTCATGGTAGCTCTAGTCAAGTCGCTGCATACATAGTCGCCGGTCCAGAATACATTGATGGTGGAGTCCAGGGTTTTGCCGTAAGTGACAAGGCTACCTTGCGGAGTGGGGTTTGCCCATAGTTTCGTATAGTCGGTCGGACAGACAATCAGTGGTAAAATGTCGCTTTTAGCTGTTGCCAGCTCTTTATTCAAGCGGTTCAGCCATTCAATCTGTTTTTGCGGGTTTGTTCCTTCGCCCGAGATATCATCGAAAAAGATGGCAAATGCACGAACACCTAAGTCGTACATGTGGTTGAATTTACTCATCAGGTTGTTGTAATCTTCTTCGTCCCATTTGATATCCTTTCCCGGGTGGATGGCCCATACGAAATCTACTCGGTTGCGATTGCATGCTTCTACAAGTTCCTTGATGTTGGCAGCTTCTTTTTCCGGATAGGGCAGTCGCCAGTTGGGGCTGCTGTGGTATGGGTCGTCTTTAGGTCCATATAGATAGTAGTTCATTTTGAATTGCCCGTACAGGTCAATTAAGGAAAGACGCACTTTATGTGACCAGGGATTGCCATAGAATCCTTCTACGACACCTCTGTAAGGTAGGTCTGGATAGTCATTGATGGTGAGGCACGGAAGATGACCGTTGTCAGAAACCGGGCTTTTGATAATTTCTCGTAATGTCCGGATAGCATAGAATGCACCTTTTTCATCGTATCCAATGATATCAATGCCTTTTTCGTTAATGGTAAGGGTGTAGGCTCCGGTAATGTTTTTTACTCCTTGTTTTGCAGCAATTTTTTCACCGAAATCAATGCTCATTTTCACTCCTTTTTTGTTGAAGGAGAGAAATGACAAGTCATTGCGGAATTTGTTCTTTTTATCTTTTAATGTAATACCGTCGGCAATGTTTAGTGTAATTCCTTCCTGCCTCTGAAGAGAATGGGGAGTGGGATTGATTATCAGACCTTGGTGGTCTAATGCTTTGCCCGGAATTCTGAAAACATCTTGAGACTCGGAACGCTGTGTATTCAGGTCGACATTGTTATCTTGTGCATATAGGTAGTTGCACGTGAGTGCCAGGGCAAAGAATGCCGTAAGTAGTCTTTTGTGGTTCATCATGTTAAAATTGATTGTATTACTTTTGGTGTTTGCGGGCAAAATTAGTGTTTTTAATTAGAAATATTTTATTTTTGCTACTTGAATTGAAAAATAGAATGAAGTGAGGTATTTTATATTTGTGTTGCTTGTTTGTGTAGCATGTGCATGTAGAGAGAAGAAAAGGGGGGAGTTTCGTTATTTTAGAAATTTTCAGCGGACATTTAATGATATGAATGGCAGACATCTTAAGGCTGCCAAAGAGTGGGGGATTGTGCCTATCAAGAAGGAGGAGGATTTTGAAGAACGCTTGCGAATGATGGAGAAGATAGAATCTTGCAGATACTACGAAGTGGACGAACTGACGCACTCTTTGCCTTATTTGGTGTCGCGTGCTGAAAAGTTGTTGGAAACTATCGGACGGAATTTCCGTGATTCGCTAGACAGTAAGGATTTGCCATCAAGGAAAATTATTGTCACCAGTGTTTTACGGACTGCGTCAACCATAAAAAAGTTGCGTAAGAAAAACATTAATGCCAGTGCCAATTCGGCTCATGTTTATGGAACTACTTTTGATATTGCATATGCCCGTTACAAGGGGGCCAAGAAAGAAGAAACCGATAAATTGAAGTCCGTATTGGCGGAAGTTTTGCAGGATTTGCGCAAAAGAGAACTGTGTTACGTGCGGTACGAGTATAAACAAGGATGTTTCCATATTACTGTGCGGTGATGTGAAAAAAATGTACTACTTTTGCACTCTGATTTATAATGGAGTGAAATAATTTAATTCTTATGGGATTACAATGTGGCATAGTAGGTCTTCCGAATGTCGGGAAATCTACACTATTTAATTGTTTGAGTAATGCGAAGGCACAGTCGGCAAATTTTCCTTTTTGTACGATTGAGCCGAATGTGGGTGTTATCACTGTGCCGGACGAACGGTTGAATAAATTGGTGGAATTGGTGCAGCCGCAGAATGTGGTGCCTGCCGTGGTTGAAATTGTGGATATTGCCGGATTGGTGAAAGGTGCCAGTAAAGGTGAAGGATTGGGTAATAAATTCCTTTCCAATATCCGTGAAACGGATGCGATTATCCATGTCTTGCGTTGTTTTGATGACGATAATATTGTCCATGTGGATGGAAGTGTCAATCCTGTGCGCGATAAGGAAATTATTGATACAGAATTGCAGTTAAAGGACTTGGAAACAGTGGAGAATCGTCTGCAAAAAGAAGAGAAGAGAGCAATGACAGGAGGCGATGCCAATGCGAAACGATTGGTTGAGGTGTTGCATTTATATAAGGATGCATTGTTGAAAGGTCTCTCTGCACGTACGGTGG